>CALFVE010000120.1 GCA_937928475.1 uncultured bacterium
CGCTGCGCGGCGGGCCGGAAGCGGCCATCTACGACTTCCCCGACCATCCCCGGTTGATCCGCGACCTGTTTGCCGAGTACACGCGCTATGCGGTCGCACTACTCGAGCGCTTCCTGCGTGAGCACCGCCCGCAGGCCGACTCAATCGGCTTCGGCGGCTCCACCACCTCTATGTCGGTGCTCTCGCCCCGGCACCTGCAGGAGTACACCCTCCCCTTTGTGCGGGCAGTGACCGAGCTCGCGAGGCGCCATGACGTACCTACGCAGTATCACATGTGCGGCCGCTCGCGGCAGGCGATTCCGCTGCTGGTGGAGGCCGGAGTCGGCGGCATGGACGCCCTGGAATGCCCGCCGACGGGAGACGTGGACCTAGGCGAGGTGAAGCGGACTTTCGGGGAGCGCATCTCTCTGCGCGGCAACGTCAACTCCATCACCACCATGCTCCGGGGGACGCCGGAAGAGGTGGAGCGCGAGGTGCTGCGCTGCATGAACGACGCCAAGGCCGGGGGCGGCTTCATCTTGGGGGTGGGCGACCAAACGCCGTACTGGACGCCGGAGGAGAACCTCTGGGCCTTCGTGGAGGCGGGGAGAAAGTACGGCGGCTACTGACAAGACAGAGACAGGCACACCTTTCGCCGCAAAGTGTGCCTGTCCCTTTTTCGCTCAGCGGCCCGCTACGATGTCCCAGATCTTGCGCGCCGTATCCACCATGGTATGCAGGTTCGGGCCGCGCGCCTCGGGGGGAATCGGGCCGGCGGTGGCCAGAATCATCCCGCCCGCTTTCATGAAGCGCACCAGGTTGTCCACGTAGGCGGCCAGTTGCGAGGGCCAGGCCTTGGTCAAGAGCACGATGGGGTCAAGGTTGCCCATCAGGGCCACCTGCTTGCCCAGCGCCGCGTGGGCCTGGCTCATGGGCAGGAGCGAGCCGAGGCTGAGCACGTCCGGGGCGGCCCGGGCATGAATCTTCAGCGCCTCCAGGTTGTTCTCGGCGGTGTGCAGCAGGCTCCACACCTCCGTGGTCCGCAGCGCATTGAGCAGGCGCTGGGTGGGGGGCAGGATCAGCCGCTCGTAAACGTCGGGCGCCACCAGGTCCGAGCAGGCCAGGCGATCGTCCACCCAAAGCGCATGCGCGCCGGCCGAGGCTTGGGCTTCGGCCAGCACAAGGTCTATCTCCACGGCCAATTCCAGGGCATGGCGCAGCACCGGGGCGTTGGTCTCGAGGGCTCGGCCTACTGCCTCCGGGCCAAACAGCAGGTTGACCAAGGTCCAGGGCGCTGACAGCCGCCCGCAGATGCAGCGAGTGTCGCCGAAGGTTGCGCGCAGGCCGGTGATGGCCTCCAGCAGAACGCTGACGCGCTCCCCGCGCAGCGCCTCCTCCGGTCGCAGGCGGCCCACCGCGGCCGAACTCAGGGGAATCGGCTGCACTACCCGGCGCGGTTCATCCTCCTCGCTGCTGCACGACACTCCCAGCGGCTCTAGTTCCAGGACATCATCCAGGTGCAGCCACGCCCAGTCCCAGCCGAAGCGCTCGATAGCGTGGACCTGACAGTCAATGAGCGCGCTAGCGTCCGTGCAGTACCGGTGGTAGGAAAGATTGGAATAGGCAGCGTCGAAGCGCTCCGAGTGACAGAATACGGGCAGTTGCTCCGGCACTTGCAGGGCGATACATTGGGCCAGGCTGTCCACCGCCGCCATCGGCCATTCCATCCTTTCGAGACGGCGCAGCAAGGGGCACGTTGGGGAGAGATTCGACACTGGCGGCGATTCTCCTTCCTGGGTGGGGCCTTCTCTCGCGACCGGTGCGCGGGCGCAGGGAACTCGCGGGGGGCGGCGCTCGTCCCATGACCGGCGGCCAGCGCGCGATTCCCAGATTCTAGTTCTGGGGAGCCCTCCCGCGGGGGCGGAGGTTTCCGGGCGGCCCTCGTTTGTGATACAATGGAGAAGCGGCCGGGAGTGGGTGTGCAGTTGACGGCGGGTGCCGGCCGGTCCCCGACGAAACTGAGGAGATGCGTGTGCGTACAGCCTCTTCCCTCCGGGGGGTAGCCTTTGCACTCCTGATTGCCCTCTCGTCTGCTCTGCTGGTCGGCTGCGGGGGTGGGGGTGCTCCGGCGCTGCTGAGTGTGACCGGATTCGTGCTGGATGCGGGGATGCTGACTCCCCTCGCCGGCGCGCAGGTCAGCGCGCAGGGGCAAACCGCAACCACTCAGGCCAACGGGTTCTTCAGCCTCACTGGCCTCACCCGCAGCCCGGTCACGCTGACCCTCACGGCCGCCGCCCACGAGCCCACGCAGGTTACGGCAGCCGTCTCCGGCGGCGCACAGAACCTGGGGAACCTGTATCTGGCGCCCACCCATCAGCCGGGCACCGGCACGGTGCGCGGGCAGGTGCGGATGAACGGCCTCCCCTCTCCAGGGGCGACAATTGCAGCGGGTACCTGCCAGGCGCGCAGCGATGCCGGCGGCAATTTCACTCTGTACAATGCCCCGCCCGGCCTGCAGATTCTCACCGCCAGCAACAGCGGAGGAGCGGCCGTGGGCCTAGCGGCAGTCCATGTTCCCGCCGACGGCGTGGTGACGGGCGTGGTGATAAACCTGACCAGCGGCCCGCCTCCGCCCCCGCTCTAGGAGAGGTGCGACGGCACGACGGCGGGCACCGTTATGAGACTGAGCAAGAGCCTGCGCTGGATAATCGGCCTCGCGCTGGGAGCCGGGGCCCTGGCCGGAGGGGTGGCGCTTGGTCTGCACTTGCGCGCCGCGCCCTCTCCGGCGCCGCAGGCCCCCGGGACTACCCAGCCGCTGGTGACTATCGAACGCCCGGTCATCAACCACAGCGAGGGCGACCGCCTGGCCTGGCAGATTCGGCTCAAGCGGATCCAGATCACCCAAGGCCAGGGCCTGATCTCCGCGGAGGGAATTCAGGAGGCGCTTATCTACGGCGCGACCGGCCAGCCGCTGGTGCGTGTGACCGCCCAGAAAGTAACCGGCCGCGCCGGCGGGCGGGACTTCGAGGTGACCGGCAAGGTCACGGTGGTCTCCTACCAGGGGGTAGTGGTGAGCACCGACACCGTGCAATGGAACCAGGCCGCCGGGAAGATTGTCTGCCCGGGTACGGTCTCCGCCCGCAGCCGGGAAGCGCTGTTCAGCACGCGGGGCCTCACCTACGACCTCAACCAGAACCTTATCCAGGCCCCCAACCAGGTAAACCTGTACTCGGGCCAGAACAAGATCATCGGCAAAGGGCTGAGTTACGACCTGAACACCGGCAGTTTCAGTCTGAACTCCGTGCAGATGGTCTTCAACGCGGAGGAAGCGCGGGAACTGCTGCAGAGGAAACTGACGCCATGACCGCTTGCCCTCGCATCCTGGCGGCGATGCGGACCGCGGCGCTCTGGTGCGCGGCGCTGGTGGTGGGGGGCGTTTTCGTCTTCGCTCAGGAACCGGCGCCCGCGGCGGGGACGCCGGCTGCCTCCCAAGAGAAATCCACCAAAGTCCAGATCAAGCACGCCGCCCGGCTCTATTACGACGCCACCAGCAAGATCTACCATCTCACCGGCGGTGTAATCCTCGTTCACGAAGACGTGACCATGGTCGCCGACCAGTGCGACTATGACGACAACAACAACACCGCCCAGGCGACCGGGCACCTCAAGATCACCGACCCCGAGTCCACCCTCACCGGCGACCTGGTCAAGGCCAACTTCGACCAGAAACTGGTGCAGATCACCGGCAACGTGACCATTGTCACCCAGAAGAAAAAAGAAGAGGCCAAGGGCGAGAAGCCCACCCAGGGGGAGAGCGGCACGGTCGCCGAGTACCGCCAGAAGAAGACCACCATCACCTGCCCCCAGATTGACTACTACTACGCCGACGACAAGAAGCAGGCCACCGTCTACGGCCCCCTCAAGGCGGTGCAGGAAGACAAGACCGTCTACGCCGACAAGGCCTTCTACGATGGGATCAAGGACACGGTCACCCTGGAAGGCAACATCCGTCTGATTACCTCGGGCGGCAGCGAGTTCCGCTGCCCCCGGGCGACCATTTCCCTGAAAGACGACTCGATCCAAGCGGAGGACGTGACCGGAGTGGCGGTGGAGGAGAAGAAGCCG
>CALFVE010000121.1 GCA_937928475.1 uncultured bacterium
GAAGCGCGTTTCCTTGCAGACCCCGGCCGTGGTGCTGCCTCCGGCGGTTGTATCAGCGGCAGAAAAGGCCGCGGCGCGAGCGCACCTGCCGGCGGGTCTGACTTCCGTGTATCTGGCCACGACGATCCGCAATCTCAGCACACGGCCTCCGAGGCAGATCGCTTATGCCATGCTGGCGGGGCTGAAGCCTGCTCAAGGCCTGAGGGTGCGGCCCGGCGGGCGGGCCCTCGATGGCAAGGGCCTTCTGCTCAACGCCTGGGCTGCAGAGCAATTGCAGGCGAAGGTCGGCGACAGCGTCGAGGTCGCCTATCTGGTGCCCACGGCGGAGGGGGATTATCCCACGCGGCGCTTGCGGCTGGCGGTCCGCGGGATTGTGGAGATGACCGGAGCAGGAGCCGATCCGGGCCTGACCCCGGATTTTGAGGGCATCACAGACGCCGAACGAATGCAGGATTGGAAGCCGCCCTTCCCGGTCAATCTGGGGCTGATCACCTCGCAGGACGAGGCGTACTGGCAGAGATACAGGGCCGCGCCCAAGGCCTTCGTGACCCTGGACACGGTCCGGGCGATGTGGCAGAGCGGTTCGGCAGGAGCCGATGCCGACTGGGTCACCTCGGTGTGGGTCCTGCCCGGTTCGCAGTCGCTGGCACAGGCACAACAGGCCTTCGCGCGCGCCTTACGGCAGCAACTGACTCCCGAGCAGGCTGGAATGGTCTTCGTGCCGGTGCGTGAACTCGCCCTGGAGGCAGCCAGGGGGACTACCGACTTCAGCCAGTTGATGCTGGGGATGAGCAGTTTTCTGGTGCTGGCCGGCGCCGGCCTCGCGGGGATGCTGATGCGCCTGTCCGCTCAGCGCCGGGCGCGGGAGGTGGGACTGCTGCTGGCCTGCGGCGTTGGCCCGGCCCAGGCGGGGAGGACATTGCTGGGTGAGGGCACGGTGCTCACGCTGGTGGGAGTGCTCGCCGGGGTGCCCCTGGGGGTCCTGTACGCCTGGGGAATCATCCGCGCCCTGACCGGCTGGTGGAGCGGAGCGGTGGCCTCCACCGCCCTGTGGCTGCACGTGGAGCCTCTGAGCCTGGCGATCGGCGCGGGGGCGGGCCTGGCCGTCGGGCTGCTTTCTGTCGCGTGGGGGGTCAGGAGCCTGCGCGGGCGCGGGGTCCTGGAGTTGCTGGCGGGCTGGCAGAGCCTGGCGCTTCTTGCAGGTCCGCGCTCCCGGCGTCTGGCCGCAGCAATCCTGCTGCTCTCACTAGCAGGCACGGGGCTGCTGCTGTACTTGTCTCTGGGCACCGGGGTACTTTCGGCGGTTCCCGCTTTCTTCGGGAGCGGAGCGTTGCTGCTGGGCGCAGGTCTCGCGGCGCTCTGGTGGTTCTTGGCTCGCCTGCTGCCCGCCCGCCGGGAAGCCAGCACCCTGCTGGGTCTGGCCCTGCGGAGCACAGCGGGCAACCGCGGCCGGAGCCTGCTCACCACGGGCCTGCTGGCCGCCGCAGCCTTCGTCATCGTGGCGGTAGCGGCAAATGTCAGGGACTTCAGCGGCCGCGGGGGAGCGCATCCTGAGTACCCCGGCGCCGGCGGTTTTGCCCTGCGAGCGGTCTCGACCTTGCCGCTTTCTTATGATCTAGGCACGCCCGGAGGAAGGGCGCGACTCGGTTTTTCTCCCGCCGACGAGCGAATCTTTGCGGGCGCTGAAGTGTTTTCTCTATTAGAGAGTCCCGGCGAGGATATCAGCTGCCTGAATCTAGCCCGGCCGACTGCTCCGCGGGTGCTAGGAATCAGCCGGGCGCTCATCGCCCAGAACCGCTTCCCCGTCCTTGCCGAGGCAGGAAGAGAGAATCCCTGGCGACTGCTGGAGCAGGCGCGCTCGGACGGCGCTGTCCCCGCCTTCGGGGACGCCGACAGTGTGCGCTGGTCTCTGCACTCGGGTCTGGGACAGGACTATCTGGTGCGTGATGAGCAAGGCAAACTGGTGCCATTGCACTTCGTGGGTTTGCTGCCGGGGAGCATCTTCGCCGGGGAACTGCTAGTATCGGAGGATAATTTTCGGCGCCTCTATCCCAGCGTGCGCGGCCCGCGCTACTTCTTGATTGCGGTTCCTCCCGGCGGGCCGGTGGCGGAGATCGCCCAGACGCTGCGGGCCACTCTGGGCGACCTGGGCCTGGAGGTGCAGACGACTGCCGACCTGCTCAACGCCTATGCGCGAGTGCAGAACACCTACCTCTCGATGTTCCTGGCCCTGGGCGGCCTGGGAATGTTGCTGGGGACGGTGGGGATGGTGACAGTGCTGTTGCGCAGCGCGCTCGAGCGGCGGGGGGAGTTTGCCCTGATGCTGGCAACGGGCTTCCGCCCGGGGCAACTGGTCAGCCTGCTGTTGCTGGAAAATGCGGGGTTGCTGGCCCTGGGCCTGGGGCTAGGCACAGGCTGCGCGCTGGTCGCGGTGCTCCCCCAGATCTGGACGCCTATCTACCGACCCCACTGGGCGGGCCCGGGTGGACTGCTGGCCGGGATGGTAACGCTGGGGGTAGCGGCATGTGCGCTCGCGGCGCGGGCCGGTGTGGGGAGGAACCTGTTGGACGCGCTCAGGGAGGAATAGCAACGGCTTCAGAGGAGAGAGACAGAAGGATGTTCCGGCGGAGCGTTGTTTGCGCATTGGGCATGTTGTTGCTTGGCTTGGCTGGACTGGGCCCCGCCTGGTCGGAGGCCGACTGGCCGAGTTTCCGGGGCAGTCCCCTGATGACCGGTGTGGCCCACACGCCCTTCACCGCCAGGCCACGTCACGTCTGGACTTACGAGACCGGCTCGCAGGTGGACTCGACCGCCGCAATCGTGGGAAACACGGTCTATGTGGGCACCAAGACCGGCGCCTTGCTGGCCCTGCGCCTTAGCACGGGGCAGCTTAAATGGAAGTATCTGGCGGAGGGCGGCATCTCCGCCGCCCCGCTGGTCATGAGCGGGGCCGTCTACGTCGGTGACGAGGCGGGCGTGTTCCACGCGGTCAACGCAGCCACCGGCAAGCGCGCCTGGGCCTACCGCACCGGGGACAAGATTCTCTCCTCGGCCACCGCTGCGCCGGGCGTGGTGCTCTTCGGATCCTACGACTACAAACTGTACTGCCTATATGCCGGTACGGGGAAGGTCAAATGGACTTTCGCCACGGAAGCCCAGGTGCACTGCGCGCCCTGCGTGGCCGGCGATACCGTGGTCATCGCGG
>CALFVE010000122.1 GCA_937928475.1 uncultured bacterium
CGGCGGGCGGGGCCATGCGCGACGCCGAGAGTATCTTCGACCAGGTGGTCGCCTACGCGCAGGGGCCCATTGATCGCGAGACCGTAGCGGCGGTGCTGGGCCTGACCCATCAGGAGCTGTTGGAGCAGACGCTGCGGCTGATTGCCGAGGGCAATCTGCCGGGCCTCTTTGCGCTGGTGGATGAACTGGTGGCTGACGGCAAGGACTTGGCGCAATATCTCAAGGACCTGACCGGTTTCGCCGGAGACCTCCTGCGGGTCGAGTTGGGTGCGGAGGTCCCCGCCTGGGCGCGAGTCTCGGAACAGCGCGCGGCTGTGGCGCGCGACCTTGCCGGGAGCCTGGGCCGGGAGCGGCTGATGGGCATCATCCCCGCGTTTACGGCGGCTCAAGAGCGCCTGCGGGAAGGCGGACAGGAGGTCCTGACCGTCGAACTTGCCCTGGTGGAAGCCAGTAGCGCAGGCGTCTCGCCTGGAGAGGGGGCTGTAGCCGGCTTGCGCCTCTCGCAGGGAGAGGGGCCGGAGATGAGGGGTGCCGGCGTCTCGCCTGTGCCCGTGGGGCGGGGGCTAGGTATTTCGCCGAAGACGGCGGTGTCTACCTCCCCTGTGCCTGGTCCTGAGCCTGCCAAGGGACGCAGGGAAGAGGAGGCGGGAGCAAAGTCGGCTCGGGCTGCTCGCCTCCGCCCGGCTCCGCCGCCGGCAGCCGCGCCGGAGGGTGGTCTTACGCTCGCTCTCGTTCAGGAGCGCTGGGACAGCCGTCTGCAGGAAGAGCTCAAGCGCATGTTGCACGCGCCCTTGGGGGGCATCCTGCGCGACAGTCGCCCCGTGGCAGTGGAGGGCGACATAATCCACCTCGTCTTCGAGCACGAGTTTCACTACAAGCACGTCTCCGAACGCTACCGGGAAACCACGGAGGAGGCGCTCAGCCGCATCCTGGGGCAGCCGGTGCGCATCAAGTGCCACCTGGGCGCGGCGCCGGCAATCGGGACTGCCACCACCTCGCCCTCCGGTGGCGTGGAACTCTCGACCGGCGTTGGTCCCCCTTCTCCGGGCCCGCAAAACGCGCCGGAACAGGAGATACTCGCTCCCGTCGAGGCGCCGGCGCCGGGCCAAGCCCTGGAACAGGCGGTCCGCGAAACGCTTGCGTTATTCGAAGGCAGCCGGGAGATTCCCGAGAGGTAATGATGAGAAACCCCTTTCAAGCCCTGATTCAGAATCAGGTCGCCAGCCTGCAGACGCAATTGATGGCGGCCGTCGAGGAGCTGTCGCATCTGGAACTGGAGGGCTCCGCCGGTGGCGGGGCTGTCAAAGTCGTCATGACCGGCACCGGCGAGGTGCGCCGGGTGACCATCGAGCCGGCGGTCCTGGAAAGCGGCGACAAAGAACTGCTGGAGGACCTGATCTGCGCAGCCATGCGCGATGCTCTGGCCAGGGTCTCCGCCACCAAGCGCGACAAGATCGTCTCCGCCACCCCGCTGGCGGGGATGGGCGTGGAGATACCGGATATCTTCTGAAGTCGGCAGTCGGTGGTCGCTGGTCTATGAGGGGCGACCGGTTCCCTGGGGGCCGACGCCGTTCCCGCACTGCCGATCAACGAGTACCGATCACCGACTCTCACCATGCTCCGCTATCCTGAGCCCCTGCAACGGGTCATAGAGGAATTCGAGCGCCTGCCGGGAATAGGCCCCAAGAGCGCGCAGCGACTGGCGCTCTTTCTACTGGGGCAGCCCGAGGCGCAGGTCGAGGCCCTGGGCGAGGCGATCCTGAGCCTGCGGGCGGGCATTCAGCCCTGCGTGGAGTGCGGCAACTACGCGGCGGAGCGGCTCTGCCCGGTCTGCGCCGATCCCGCCCGCGACCGGCGCCTGCTCTGCGTGGTGGAGACCGCCAGCGACCTGATGGCCCTAGAGCGCGCCGGGGAGTACCGGGGCGTGTATCATGTCCTGGGCGGGGCGCTCTCTCCGCTGGCGAAGATTGGTCCCCGTGACCTGCGCGTGAATGAACTATTGGAGCGCACGCGGGCGAACCAGGCCGAGGAGGTCATCCTGGCTACCTCGCCGACGGTGGAGGGCGACGCCACGGCAGAGTACCTCCGCCAGCGCCTGAGCGAGGTCTCCCCGCCGCCGAAAATCACGCGCATTGCCCTAGGCCTCCCGGTCGGCGCGGACCTGGACTACGCGGACCAGGTGACACTGGCAAGGGCGCTGCGGGGGCGCACGCCGATGTAGGGGAGCCTCACCCCTCTCCCTTTTCTCCGCGGGGAGGAAGGTGCTCAGCTTCCCCCGGAGGGGCCGGCTGAAGGCCAGGCGTACCCTGGCCTGAAACCGGCCCGTACGCCGGCTGCGGAACCCGGGCCGGCTCAGGGAGAGCGGTTGCCGGCAAGGATGGGCCGGTCTCCCGTCCCGCGACTGCGTCGCGGGACGCTCGGCCGGCCCCTCTGTGTTGTGTGCAGGTTACGCGAACATGCGCCGCTACTGGTCCTGGCTTGTGCTGCTCGTTGCCGTCGGCGTCCTGGCGCTGGCATTGCCGAACCTGCGTACGCCGCCGGCTCCCGGACAGGTTCCCGGACCGAGTCCGGCGCAGACTGTGCCGGTCGCTCCAGCGTCTGACATAACCGTGTTCTTCTCGCGCGTGGAGGACCCGCGCGGGGCGATCCGGGCGGCGCTGGGCGAGGCGCGGCAGTCGGTGCTGGTGGCGATGTATACCTTCACTGACCGGGACCTGGCTGAGGCCCTGGGGGCGGCCCGTGATCGGGGCGCGCAGGTGCAGGTCTACCTCGACCGCTCGCAGGCAGCCAGCCGCTACTCGCAGGCGCGCTACCTGGTCGAGCAGGGCCTGGCGGTGCGCATCAGCAGCAACCCGAACATCATGCACAACAAGTTCGCGGTTGTGGACGAGCGGGTAGTGCTCACTGGCTCGTACAACTGGACCACCGGGGCCTGGCGGGACAATGACGAGAACCTGCTGCGGATTGACCGGCCGGAGATCGCCGAGCGTTACCGCCAGCGCTTTGCCGAATTGTGGGAGCAGTGGGACCCGGCGCTGACCGAGACGCTGCAGAGCCCGCTGGGGCCAGCAGAACATCCGGAGAGGAACTGAAGTCAAAAGTCGAAGGTCGAAAGCCGGGAGTGGAGAGGGAGAGTCCTTCCCGCCGACCGTCCCCTCCGATCACTCTCGACTTCCGACTTGCGACTTCCGACTTTCCGAAGGAGGCATCACATGTCCCAACTAACCGAAGTCCGCTGGCATGGACGCGGCGGGCAGGGCGCGAAGACCGCCAGTTACATCCTGGCGGTCGCCGCGGCCGA
>CALFVE010000123.1 GCA_937928475.1 uncultured bacterium
CGACCTGGAGCGGCGCACCGGCCCGGGTGGGGCGCTGGAGGGCTTGCAGAAGGCCCGCGAGCAGGGGAAGATCCGCTTCGTGGGCATTTCCGGGCACAACGCCGATGTCCTGACCAAGGCCGTGGCGACCGGGCAGTTCGATGTTATCCTGGTCATCTTCAACTACATGAACACCGGGCCCGAGGAACGGCTGCTGGCCGCCTGCGCCGAGCACGGCGTGGGGGTGACAGTGATGAAGCCGCTGGGCGGCAGCGTGCTGGCCCAACACGCTGATTTAGCCCTGCGCTGGGTTCTGCAGCATCCGGAGGTGTCCACCGTTTGCCCCGGGATGTGGCGGCGGTGGGAGATCGAGGCCAACGTCAAGGTGGGCGCCGAGTTCGCCCCCCTGGATGAAGCAGAGATGCAGGTCATCGCCGAGCAGCGGCAGATGCGCAACCCCATGTTCTGCCGGCTGTGCTACCGGCACCGCCGCTGCCCCCAAGGGGTGCGGGTGGACGACATGATGATCGCCGACCTGAACTTTACCCGCTTGGGCCTGGACATCCTGATAGAGGGCGGCTGGGGAGAGCGGGTGGAGGCCTGTGGGCAGTGCCTGACCTGCGCGGAGGCAGACGAGTGCCGCGCCTCCTGCCCGCACGGCGTGGACATCCCGCAGTATCTGACTCACGTCTATACGACCTACATGCCGCTGGTGGAGGAGTATCGCCGAGCGCATTGAGGCTCGCCCGGCTAGAAGCGGTTTCAAGAGGGGCGGGCGCTGGCGTCTCGCCGGTGCGGCGGCGGGTTAGCCGCGTGCGAGAATGCGATCCGGGAAACGCGCGATGGGCGAGACGCGCGACGGGCGGGACGCCCGTCGTGCCGGCATCTGCACTGTCCCCGGCAAGCGGTGGAGAGAGTAAAGGGGGCAACACATACAACTCAACGAAAGGAGAACGTGATGAAGACTGACGCTGCGCTCACCGCCCAGGTCAAGCAGGTCGCCCTCGCCGCGGGGGCAGATCTAGTTGGAATCGCCCCCATTGAGCGGTTCGAGGGCGCGCCCGAGGAAGTGCACCCGTGCACTATCTTCAGCGGTACGCGAAGCGTCATTGCGCTGGGCTGCCGGATGCTGCGCGGGGCTCTCAAGACGATTGAGGAAGGCAACTACTGGCAGGCCTACAACTGTGATTCCTACCAGTACCTCAACGAGATCCTGGCCCCGCACATGCTGCGCAAGGTGATCGTGTTCCTGGAGGAACACGGCCACACGTCGGTGCCGATCCACAACCCTTTCGGCCCGCACCAGGGCCGCCCGGTGCGGCCCGGCGGGACTCGCCCTGACGGCCACATGAGCCTGCGCGTGATCGGCTGCGCCGCCGGATTGGGGGAACTGGGCATGAGTAAGATCTTCCTGACCCCTCAGTTCGGGCCACGCCAGCGGATGTTCGCCGTCCTGACCGACGCCGTGCTGGAGCCGGACCCGCTCTTCACTGGCAGCCTCTGCGACCGCTGCGGGAGGTGCGCGGAGGCCTGTCCGGCGGAGGCCATCTGCATGGACGAAGAGGTCGAGGTGACCATCGGCGAGCGCCGCTTCCGCCACGGCGCCTTTGATTCCGCCAAGTGCTCCGAGGTGCACGGCGGCTGGGATTTCCACTACTCTCCGTTCGTCGACAAAGACTCCAGCCGAGACAACCCACCCCCGTACTATCGTTTCCTCGATCATCGCTTCCGCCACCGCAGCATCTGCGGGGGACGCGGCTGCCTGCGTGCGTGTCTGGACCATTTAGAGAAAGCCGGACGGCTAACCCACGCCTATCACACAGCGATGGTGGAGGGCGAGCAGTGGACAATCCGGGAACCGCTGGAATGAGGCCCAGCCTCGGGTGAGAGAAACCGCTATGAGCACGTGCCTGGGGGGCCCGCGACGTTCCCGCCTGCCGGGAGGTCGCGGCCGTGCTCGGGGGAGGCGGCCCGGCGGATCTGGTGGCGGCAATGGCGGCTGCTCGTGCCGGCGCCCGCACCGTGCAGCGGCGGCGTGGGAGTTGTATCTCAGAGAGGAGGTAGATCGTCTGTGCTCAAGATTGGCAAACCCGTGCTGCTGCTCGGGGGACTGCTGGCTATGGCGGCGCCCGCCGGCGCGCAACCGCCGGGGGGCAGAATCATTGAGGCCGAGCAGTGCTGGCTGGTGCCGCGCGATAAGTTGGTGATCAGCGACGATCCCCAGGCCAGTGGGGGGAAGTACGTCGCCGTGCCCGAGGGTCAGGAGGGGCAACTGCTGATCGCGACGCTCCTGGAGAAGCCGCTTCCCGGCCGCTATCGCGGGAGCCTGCGCTTCCGCCAGGAGACGCTGGCGCCGATCGGCCGCTGCTTTTCCGTGCGTATTGCCGTCTTGCCCGACGAACCCAACGCTCAGCAGCGGATCATGGCGGTGTCTAACGCTTACGGCTGGCGCTTCCCCGGCTACCACGGCGAGTGGGTGGAGTTCCCCTTCGAGTTCGAGATCACTGACTTCCCCAAATCCGTGGATATCAACGTGACCCGCAACGACAGCGGGCACAACTGGTCGAACACTACGCCGGCCAGTGCCCTGGCACCGGCCGGAGGCCTGGACTGCATCACCCTCAATCCTACTCCGGAGCCGGCGCCCCCGGTGCGCGTGGTCCGGGTCTGGCCTAACAAGATCTGCTACCGGCCCGGGGAAGAGGCGACGGTAACTGTGACCCTGCAGAACACTACGGAGTCCCGGCAGAGTGGGAAGGTGCGCTGCTCGGCCTACGGCGAGTTGAGCGAGAGCGAGGAGATCGGCAAGCAGGTCTTCGCCCTGGCACCGCGCGAAAGGGCAGAGGTGGCCTTGCCTTGGAAGCCAGGCAAGTTGCAGTACGGCCTGGAGGTGCGCGCGGAGGTGTGGCGAGGAACGGAGAAGCTGGACGAGAACCGGGAGTATTGCCAGGTGCATCGGGACGCCCAGCGGGTAGCCGTCGAGGGCAACCCGGACATGGCCTACCGGCATGACACCGCTCAGTTCCTCCAGCAGATCCCGCTCAGCAGCCGGACGGTCGCGGCCATGGCCGCTTGGATGCGGCGGGATTACTGCAACAAGTCGGAGGCGAGCAGTCTGTACTCCCCAGGCGCGGGCTTCGACCAGTACGATACTCGCGGTGCGTGGATGAGTTACGGCGGCGGGTACCATCGAGGCTTTCGCGACACCATCCTGGCGGTGGGCCGGGAACTGGCCAAGCAGGGCATCCTGTGGACGCCGTACTTTGACGGCTATTCTTGGGCTACCCGGATGGAGTACTGGCTGGCTCGCAAGCCGGAGTGGTTCCTCTACGATCCGCTGACCGGCGATGTGCTGGGCAGTTACGATACCTATCAACTGTGGAAGCACAAGCAGGCGGGGACTTTCGGGCTAGATATCAGCGACATCGGGACTTTCAATGGCGTGCCCAACTACGCCCGCGAGGACACGGTGGACTACGCCGCTCAGCAGGTCATCGAGGCCTGGAAGATCTTTCGCTTTCCCGGCGTGCGCTGGGATTTCCATGTGACAGTTTGGCCCGGGTATGCCGACTGGCAAGGCAAGATCGTGGCCCGCGACTACGCCGAAGCCGATCAAATCAGCGCCCGCATGCTGCAGCGGTTCAAGGACAAGATCAATCGGGCGATCCCCGGCTTCTACTGGGGCTACAATGCGGGGTCGCTGGAGGAGATCAGGAACTACCCGCTGACCAACGAGGTGCGCGACCGGGGCGGGGGCTACATCCTCGACGAGTGCATCTACGCCGCCTATGAGACGAGCAACCCCTACCGGATGTGGCCGGCGTACCTGCAGTACAACGCCGACCTGCAGGACTGGCACCGGCAGCGCGGTGGGTATTTCAACCCCTATGCCCCCACTCGCCTGGGCTCGCCCTATGCCGTGGACCGCATCTACGACACCATTCTGCGGGCCTGCCCCGGCAACTATGTACACCAGCCCTACTACGATTCCAGCCTGCGCTTCGGCAACTACGCGCAGTTCATGACCCGCTACTCGGCCCTCTTCTATCACGAGGACCGCTCGCGCTTCCCCGAAGCGGCCAAGTGGTTGGAGGTAGAATCGGCGCGCCCGATGTGGTGGGAGAACGTTGTCTACCAGCGGCAGCGCACCGCTCGCGACCGGCAACTGATCGTGAACCTGATCAACCCGCCGGTGAACGCCGGGATCAATGAGCCGCCCCACGACGAGTTCCCGCCGCCGGCCAAGGACGTAGCGGTAACTCTGAGGGAGCAGGACGGATGGGAGGTCAGCCGGGCCTGGCTGGTGATGTTCGAGTCGGAAGACGAAAATGCCGCTCCCCGGCCCCAGCACAAGCCGCTCAACCTGGAGCGCCAGGGCGCCGCCGTAACCGTGCGGGTGCCCTGCATTTTTCACTGGAAACTGGTCGTCTTCGAGATGACGCAGACGGGAGGTGGCCGGTGATGTACCGCTCGCTTGCGCTGTTCACCATCGCCGCACTGCTCTGTTTCTGCCTTGCCGCGTCTGCCCAGGAACCGCCCACCGCGGGGCTGGTCCTGTGGCTCAAAGCAGACGCGGTTGCCGGTCTCCAGAGCACAGCGGCCCTCGCCTCCTGGCTGGACAGCAGTGGGCACGGCCGCGCCGCCGCACAAGCAGCCCCGGATCGGCAGCCGCTGTGGGTCAGCGATGGCCTGAACGGCAAGCCGGCGGTGCGCTTCTCCGGCCAGCAGTGGCTGGACACGCCCCAGGACATCACGCTCCCCCATCAGCATACCTATTTCGCGGTAGCCCAGCCCCGCGCAGGCGACGAAAACGGGGTCTTCCTCTGGTTCGAGAACGACAGCGGCACGCCGGCTCCGGGCGACGACCAGTCCGGGCCCGCCTTCGGCGTAGGGCGGTTCGGAGAGTCCTTCCGGCTGCGCAACTACCCCGGCTGGCAAGACCGCGCCGTGAATCCGGCTAGCCCGGCCATCTTCGCGCTGGTCGCGGGGGAGACGACAGTGCAGGGCTACGTCAACGGTGTGGATGACCAGTTCAAGATCAAGAACGAGTGGCCGGGAGCCTTCGCAGGCGGGGAGAAAGCAGGGCGCTTCAAGATCGGCGCCCACGGCCACGGGGTGCCCCAGTTCCTTACCGGCGAGGTTGGAGAACTGCTGGTCTACGACCGCGCACTCAGCCCGGCTGAGCGCCAGGCCGTGGAGGCCTACTTGGGCGCCAAATGGGGTATCCCCACCGGCGGGGCGCTTCTCCTGGCCGATGGCAGGGCGCACCGTCCGGTGCTCGGCAACGCCCTGGTCAGCGCCATGATCGCCGCGGACAGCGGGGCGCGGGTATTGGGCTTGCGCTTCGCGCCGCAGGAGGCCGACTGGATACCCGAGGGGATCTACGCCGGTCTGTTTTCCGACCATTTCTGGGGGCATATGCCGGGAGAGTTCATGCTCAGCCCCTGGGAGATGGAACTGGTTAAGCAGACCCCCGAAGAGGCCGCCGTCAAGTTCACTCGCCTCAGCGCGGGTCGCGACAGCGAGAGTCAGCCGGCCGACCCCCTGCTCTCGGGACTGCTGCTGGAGAAGACGCTATCCGTCAAGGCCGGATTGCCTGCGCTCTTCTGTCACATCCGGGTGAAGAACACCGACACCCGCGGAAAACTCCTCCCCTACTGGCAGCAACACATCGTCTTTCCGCTGGGCAAGGCGGATCCGGAAACGACGGTTATGCTGCGTCCCTCCCGGCGGGGAGTCCGCCTGGTCCGCGCCGACGGCCGGGAGCACTACGTGCGCGATGTCATGGCCGGCTGGACCGCTATCCTGGACACCAAGCAGCGGGCCGGGATGGTCTTCCTGCTCGACTACAACAAACTTGGCTTCCTATACAACGCCGCCAGCGTCTTCACCACCGAGTGGGTGGCCGAAGACGTGTACATCCCGGCGGGCAAGGAATGGGAGGTGGAGAGCGTGGCCCTGCCCTTCCGGGGCTTCTCGGGGTTGCAGTATGCGTCCTCTCGTCTACTCGCCGATGTAGGGGTGGAGCGTTCTGGCGACCGGCTCAAGGTCACCTACCGGCTGGCCTCGGCCCTGGAAAGGGTGAATGACCTGCAACTGACCGGCGAGGTGTACTCGGTGCTGGACAAAAGGAGCGAGCCCCTGCCGGCAGTGAAGGCCCCCGCCCTGACGACTGAGCCGGTGGCGGTATCGGTGGAAGCGAAGGCGCCCGGCCAAGATCCCTTGGTCCTACGAGTGAAGGCAGTCTGCACGCTGCCAACGGGCGAAACCACCGACCGTTGGGAGACCTTCTACGTCGGGAAGTATCAGTGGGGCGACAACATCACTTTGGACATGATTACCCCGGTGTACGTCGGGGAGGCCCCGGAGAAGAAGCGCACCATCCTGCGCCCTGACAACCTTTCGCATCCGGTCACCAACGAGATCTACTACATCGAGGGCCTGCTGGCCGACCGCTGGCGGCTGGACCAACTCTGGATCCAACTGGTGCCCTGGAGCAAGTACCGTAAGAGTTACTACACCAACAGTTTCGGGGTCGGCGGGAAGATCGTGGACTTCCCCTACGACTACGACGACCTCTTGCGCAAGCAATTGATTGTGATGTGCAACGTACAGGCGCGGGCGGCCGGGGCGGTGGGGATGGCGATGCTGCGGGACTATGTTGCCGCCGGCGGGGGACTGCTGATTCTGGGCGGGCATGTCGCCTACGGGGCCGGCGGCTGGGAGGGGCCGGTCCTGGAGGATCTGCTGCCGGTGAAGACCAGCAGCCGGGCTCGCGACCTGGTGAGGGCGCAGGACCCGGTGGTGAAGGCCGGGCCTAACCCGGGCGATCTGCTGCTCGACGTGGACCTGTCCTCTCGCCCTCTGTGCTACTACTACCATGACGTGCAGCCCCGACCGGAGGCGCTGGTCGCGCTCACCGTGGACGGAGGCAAGCCCTTCCTGGTGGCAGGCAAATACGAGAAGGGCTACGTGGTCTGCTTCACGGGAGCGCCCCTGGGGGAGCCGAAAGCGGGCGAGACCCCTTTCTGGGACTGGAACGGCTGGGCAACCGTCCTGCGCAACTGCTTCTTCTGGGCAACTAACCAGCACAGTTTCTTCCGCTAACAAGAAAGCCCGGGGCGCAGCAGGGCGGTCAGGGCCGTCTCGGTCGGTTCTCCCGCCAGGCCGTACACCTCCCTCTCAATCTGTACTCGCTTTGCCGTCACGCAGGACGGTGAGGTAGCCGCACATGTTGCCCTCCCAGGGCTGGTCAGTATGCAGAATCGCCTCGCGGGGAGTGGGTGAATGTAAGCGCAAATGCGCGCCGCCCTCCAGGCGCTCCAGGAGGAAGTCGTCCACCATCAGTTCACGCCGGGAGCCGATCGCGATGGCTTCAGGCATTGCTGGCTTCACCCCTCTGCTGCGAAGTGGTCTGCCGCTGGCGAACGCGCACCTACTGCATGAGGCTGGCCGGCTCCGCCCGCTCCAGAACCCGCTCGCCGCACATGACCTTGCCTCCAGCCAAGAGCACCAACTCTACCCGGCCGTCACGCCACTGCTTGACCACCGCCGTGGTGCCGGAGAGGGTCACCGGCCCGTCGCTCACGGTCACCGGCTCCTTGCTCAGGAGAATCCAGTGCGTCTGATCGGGCAACACCACCCTCACCAACCGCCCGTCGGCGAGGGCGGTGACCTGCGGCTGCGGCTCGTCCCCCTTGCGCGGGTAGAGCACCACGCGGAAGCCACTGCCGTCCGGCTTGCCGTAGACGCGCACCAGTTTCTGGCTCTCCTCCCCACCTCCCAGGAAGCCCTGCTTGTGGCTCCAGCCGCCCAGTTGGATGCGCCCCTCCTTCGGGTCGAGAATGAACATGTCCAGGTCAATCCCGTGCTGGCCGGTGAAGTAGTACTGCCGAGGGGCGACTTGCTTCACCTCATGGGCCAGGCACCAGAAGTTGAAGGCCGGCTCCAGCTCCTGGTTGCCTGTGAGGTCGTCGGCGATCACCAGGTAGTTCGGCCCGGAGGGACTGGCATCTTTGACGAAGGCGAACTGCCGCACCCAGGGGAAGGGCTTCTTGAGTTCGATCCTGTCGAACTCCGTGAAGAACGCCCAGGGCTGAGGCGAGTCGAGGTAGTAGGGCATCTTCTGGAACCAGTGGCGGTTGGCCTCTCCGCGCACATAGTCAGCGCCCGGTTGCGTCGCGAAGGCGGCGATCTTGCCGTTCAACTCCGTGATGGAGCCAGCGGCCATGTCCGCGATCGGCGCCAGGGCGGCATTCGGTTCAAACTGGTGCTCGAACCAACTCTTCCCCGTGTAGAAGCAATCAGGATGGCCCCGGCCGGGACAGGGGACGGGCTGGGCGTGCTCCTGGTGGTTGTAGGAAAGCGTGCTGTGCCACCAGGGCGCCGACGCTTGCGGAGTGTACATTGAGCCCCAATCCAGCGACAGCGGCACACCGCGCGCGTACCAGTGGACGGAGCCGGCCTCATTGTGCATGTGGCCGATGGTGAAGTTGCCAAAGCGGACGGCGATATACGATTCCTCCTCGGAGCCGACGCCGCTGCGCAGGAAGGCGCCCAGGCCGGGGTAGGCCACGCTCTTTAGCGCCGGTCGCTCTGGCGGGATGGTGGGGTCGAAGAAGAAGGCCGCGTTGATGAAGCCCTCCAGTGACTGCCCGCTGTTGTACCACACCCACATCAGATTCCGGGCCAATTCGGGATCGCTGTCCTTGACCAGCCCGGCAATGTGGCCGGCCAGGCCGTTGCCCTCCCAGTAGGTGTCCCCCAGTGTGGGGAGGATGAGTTGCCCGAAGCGAATGTCCTTAGGCGGCATCATGTCCACCAGCCACCGACAGTAGTTGTACAGGTTGGGATAGTTGGTCTTCAGGTCGCCGAAGGCCCCGGTGCTCTTCATGGCCAGCATCACGGTGCTCACCGGGCCGCCTTCGGTGCCCAGACTGTAGTGCGGACAGGAGAAGGGGGTCCCGTCTTCCCCGAAGTACTGCTGGATGACGTAGTTGAGGTACTTGGCGACCGTTGCGATCCAGGTCGGAGCCATAGGATGGTCGGAGAGCAGCGCGGAAAGTGCGCCCCGGCCGCCGCCCGCGTTGGTGGGCATCCCCGCTGAACCCCAGCCGAAGCCGGCCTTGCGGGGAGGCATGTACTCGGGGTCCCAGATGAGGTAGGTCAGGAAAGCCAGGCGCGCCAGCATCGCCTTCTTCTGATCCTCGCGCAGGGCAGACGAGGCCAAGAGCACATCGGCGTGCGAGGCATAGGTCATCATGTGCCAAGGGAAGGCGTTGATGCCGGTGCGCTCCCCGCCGTAGGGCCAGGTGAGGGCGTCGTCTATCTTCTGATCCATCTGCGCCATGAGTTCATCGTAGGCCTTTTGCGCGTCCTCGTCCTTGCCCTCCAGCAGCCAGCGGTGCACCGGAATGTGCATCTGCTGGCGCAGCGCTTGCTCCAGTGCCGGGAGGCTCTTGATACGGGCGCGCAGCCCCTCCAGGTCCCCCGGTTTCACAAACAGGTGAGGGTATTGTGTCCTCTGAGGCCACTCCAGCACCCAGTCTTTGACCTTGTCGAGCGGCAGCGCCCCGTACTTGCGCGACAGCCGCGCGATTTCGGTGCCGTTAGTGGCCTCGGTAATCACACGGGGATTGCGCAAGGTGACCAACGCCCACTCGCGACGGCCCAGGTGCAGCGGCGCTTTGAGGTACAAGTCCGGCTGCGCCGAAGAATAGATGCGCAGGTCGCTGGTGTCGGTGTGCTGCTGGATGAAATTGGGCTCGTGGGGCAGCACATCGGGATGCCGCCAGTGGCTGGCGAAGCAAGGCAGAATCGCCACTATGTCCGAGTCCGGCTGCTCTCGTCGGTACATGGTGTAGATCATGGACTGGTCCGGCTCGCCTCGGCCCCAGGGGTTGAGCGCAAACTCGAAGCGCTCTTTATCGTACAAGAGCAGATACTCGCTCTCCGCGTGGTACCCGGTGCCCTGGCCCTTCTCCGGCGTGGTAGTGTTGTGGGCGATCACCCGCGCGTGAGTAGGACGAAAAGCGCCGAAGAAACTGAAGCAGAAGTTGTCGCCGGTCTCGTGGGGCCGCCAACTCCACCAGTCCCACAGCATTTCCTGCTTCTCGCTCTTGAACTGCGGGTACTGGTACACCTGAGGATCGCCCAGGTTGTAGTCCTCCGTGAGATAGGCCATCTCCTGGCCGGCCACCACGCGCACGGTCATCTGGTAGAAGAGTTCACCTTCCCGCGCCCAACCTGCGGGCTTGGCGAAGGTGTAGCGCACCTGGACGCGCTTGAAGATCGGGCCGTCGTCGGTGACAGTGGCCTCATACCCAGTGCACAGGTGCTTGGTCTCCAGCCAGCCGCGGCCGGTCCAGGCGCCACTGCGCAGGCGTAGGCCTTGAAGAGGCGCAGGGACCTTCTCGGCCGGTTGAGGTTGAGCGAAGGTTTGGGCACCCAACAGCGTGCGCACGGCCACGCGGGAGGTGCTCAGCACTGCGCTGCCTTCCTCCCGAGCCAGAGAGAGGTCGGTCTGGTAGGTGGCCGGGGCATCCGTCTTCGCGCCCCCGGTAAGGCTGTACTCCACGGTTCCGTTGGCGGGGAGCTCCCTCACGATGAACCAGATCGTAGCCTTGGCCAGGCTGCCGTCGGGGTGCTCGGCGATGTCGGTCAGTTGTAGGGGCACCGACTGGCCGGTGTCGTCATAGAGGCGCATCCCCTGGCGCCAACATGTCCCCGGCTTGAACTCGAGGTCGTAGTGGACCAGTTCTTCGCTGAAGAAGCGCCCGACCCGGTCGGCCAGACGGAAGGTAGCCAGCGGGGCCGACACGGCCGGCCCCCCGGCGACCGGGATGAGAGCGAGCAAAGTCAGAGTGAGGAAGTATCTGGGCATCGTCTTCGAACCTCCTAGATACGACGGCGCAGGGATCGCATTGGACCTGCCCGCAGAGAGGCGCGGCTCAGGCACACGCCTTCTCCACCACCCTCAGTAGTTCCCGCGCCTCGGCCTCGCTGCGAGCGGCGCAGTCCAGGTAGAGGCGCTGGTAGGGGAGTTCGCCCAGGGCAGGCAGGATTTCCTCCGGGGCACAGTTGCAGTAAGCAATCTTGCCGGCGTCCAGGATCCGGTGCAGAAGAGGCCACCAGACCGGGTCCAAAGCGCCGGGCTGTCCGGCCCCAGGGACCCACTGGATGCCGCGAAGACTCTCGACCTCCAAGAGAGCGTCGAGGTGGCGAAGGGCCGCGGGGCCATCCAGGTGGTACATGGGGTATTCCAGCCAGTAGCTCAGCGCCTGAATCTCAGGCAGGCAGAACTCGCGGAACAGCGCCGGCGAGATCATGCAAGAGAGGTCCTCCTGCATAGCCGAGGTGAGGCCGGGCGCCCAGAGGGCGAGCCAGCCCATGGTTCCGGGGAAGTAGCGAGTGGTGAGGGCCGCCACCTCGGCCGCCATCTGCTCGACCACCGGCACCAGCCAGTCCCGCAGCCGCCACACCGGCTCCGGGTTCTCGACCAGGTCCACCAGCAGGCGCTCGGAGCCTCGCATATAGGCGATGATATCCCCCACGGCCCCGGCATCGGGGAGGCTCACGCACCAACGCCCGGCCCCTAGTTCGGCAGCTGCCGAGGCGATCTCCAGGTAGAGTTGCCACCAGCGATTATTGGGGTCAAAGCACGGCTCGAAGTCGTCCCAGTTCTCGATAATCGGCTCATGCCAAATGGTGGTGGGCATGAAGACCCGAGGACAACCCAGAAAGCCGGCCTGGCAGACCGGCCCCTGGTTGATGTAGACGAAGGGCATCGCCTCGGCGAAGTACGCGGTGGAGGCCACCTGTGCTTCGTAGGTCGCTAGGAGGTAGGGCACGTCCGTCCAACGTGCCTGCAACGTCGCGGGCGGCTCGGGCCAGGTCACCGACGCACCCTCCCGGGGCGCCACCAGGTACATGGCGGGCCGGTCGAGGTCAGCTCCTTCCCACCAGGCGCTCATGCGCGCCAGGGCCGCTGCGGTTTGCGCTTCAGGCTGAACGCGCACGGCTGTGCTCCTCTCGGCGGGAAAAATCCTCGGATGGCAGACCAACGCGCAACTTAGCTCGCCTCGAACAGGAGGCACGAGACACGCCCACACTGCGCCCCACGCACCATCAGACCTCCCCCCAGGGCCGAGGGGTGATGGGCAACCTGACGGTACAGCCGCTCTCCTGAGCGCGGTAAGCCGCTTCGGCCACTTCGACGGTGGCGCGCGCGTCCCGCCCGGTCGTGCTCAAGTCCGCCGGCTCCCCGCGCAGCAGTTTGATCCATTCGGCGAGGCAGCGCTCATGCCCGCTCCACCCGCCGGCTCGGACCTTCAGAAACCGTCCCGCCACTGGGTGCGGTTGCTCTACCAGGCCGACCGCGCGCTCCGGCTAGTCATGAAGCATGAGAAAGGTGCCTCGCCCGGAGAGATAGTACGCCTCTCCCCTGTTGCCGGTTACGTGATTGAACTCTCCCCATAGCGAGTGCGGATCGCCGGCGACCGCGCCCCGCGTCGCCCAGTTGATGGACAGATGCGCGAGCACGCCGGAGCGCATCCGGGCCAGAATCACCCCGCACGATTCTCCCTGCATCCTCGCGGGAAGGGTGCGGGTCATGCAGGCGACCGCCTCTACCTCTCCGGCGTACCAACGCAGACCGTCAATCTGATGGGTCAGGCAACTCATCACCGCGCCGCCGCCGATCTGGTCGCGCTGTCGGCACCAGTGCCCCGGGGGCAAGTCCACGTTCTGATTGTGCTCCAGCCGCCAGCAGCAAATCTCCCCCAGCAGGCCGGCATCCACGATCTGCTTGAGCGCCATCCAGTCGGGCTGATAGCGGCGGTCGTGGCATACCGACAGGGTGACGCCGGCCTGCTCGCAAGCCTCGATCATGCGGTCGCACTCATAGATGTTGCGGGCCATCACTTTCTCGACCAGCACATGCTTGCCGGCCCGGGCCGCAGCCAGGGTGGCGGGCAGGTGCAGATCGTGAGGGAGCAAGATGTCCACCGCATCTACGTCGTCGCGGGCCAGAACCGCCTGGTAATCCCCTTCCACCACCACCTCCGGCCCGAGCAGCGCCCTCACCGCCTCGGCTCGGGTCGGATCAGCCTTCGCCACTGCCACCACTTTGCAGGCCTCCCGCCGTTTGAGGAAGCCCGCGGCGTGGGCCGGGAGAATCGAGCCTGCCCCCAAAATCCCGATGCCGATCCTGCCGTCGGTCATTATCTGCCTCCTGCCGAGCGCACCCTGCTGGAGGGCTCGTCGAGATCGTTGACTACGATCCCCTTCAGGTAGCCAACGCGCGACCCCTGCAGCGCCGTCTCGAACGCCCCCTGTATGTCGCTAAGAGCGAAGCGATGTGTGAGCAGGCGATCCACCGGGAAGCGCCAGCTGCGGATGGCCTCCAGGGCCCGCCGCCAGTCATCCTCAGGATCGGCAGAGTAGGCCGGCAGCGCGCAGTGGAGCGTACTCGCCCGCAGGTAAATCTCCATATTCTGGTCTTGCGGCAAGCAGCCGGCGGCGGCCACCAGACGACCCCGCGTGCGAAGAAGCCGGGCGGCCAGGGTGGTGGCCGCCTCGGTTCCGGCGAAGTCAATGGCGACGTCGGCGCCGCGGCCGGCCGTGAGATCGCGCACCACCGTTACCACGTCCTGGCTCTCCGGATCGAGGGCGTAGGTGGCCCCAATTCGGTCGCAAGGTGCCGGCGGGCGCCGTCGGGGTCTACCGCAATCGCCAGCGGTGACCCACCACCCCTCAGGGCGGCGACCGCGGCCAGTCCCATGAAGCCGCAGCCGACTACAACGACGGCGTCTCCGAAATCGGGAGCAGCGGCCCGCACCACGGTCGTAACGCACTTGAGCGGCTCGGCGAGGGCGGCCGTTTCCCCGAGATCCGGCGGGACGCGCAACAGTTGGGACTGCCTTCCCAAAGCGTGCGTGGCGAAGGCCCCGTCCATGCTGCCTACTACCCAGTCGCCTTCCGAAAGCCCCCTGACCCAAGGGCCGCACGCCTCTACCTGGCCCACCGGCTCGTGGCCAAAGGCCGCCGGCTCCGCCCGCTCCCGGGTGAACTCGATTAGATCTCCCCGGCAAATACCACAGGCCAAGACGCGAACTAGGACCTGGTCCCTCTCTGGCTGGAGCGAGCGGGTGCGGAGTTCTATGGTTCGTGCTTTTCTGCCCAAGACGGCGTGCTGTGCTTCCATCACATCTCCTTGTGGCCCCTTCGCTGGGGACCGGCAGCGGGCACCGATCTCTGCAGCATTATCTTCCGCCTCTCCCGCATACCTCCCTGCTGCTGGGCAGCGATTCGGTGTGCCCGAAATGCGTGCGCACAGGACGGGGGCTCCCCCAAAAAATAGTTGACATCTGAACCTTTTAGGCATAAAGTAGTTTCGCTATGGACGAGGACGAGCAGGCAGGCGAAGACAGCGCCCTGCGCCTGTGGCGGGCTATGCTCCGAGCCACGCTGACCGTGGGCGGGCCGCTCCGTGGTCTGCTGAGCCAGTGGGGGCTGACGCCGCCGCGCTGGGACGTGCTCCAGGTGTTGGCCGAGGGGCCGCCCGAGGGCTTGCGCCTCAGCGACATTGGGGAGCGCCTACTGGTCACCGGCGGCAACGTGACCGGCATCGTAGATCACCTGGAAGCGGCGGGGCTGGTCGAGCGTCTGCCTTTGGAGGAGGACCGCCGGGTGGTGCTGGCGCGCATGACCCGCCGCGGCCGAGAGGTCTACGAACACGTGGCCCCCGAGTACCGTCGCCGGGTGGCCGCCTTGCTGGCCGGAACGACACCGCAGCAGCGGCAGGCGCTGATCACGATGCTCGAGCAGGTGGAGCGAAGTGTGCGGCAGGCGGGCGGCGGAGCAGAAGCCGGTTGAGCACACGGGCGAGGCGTCCGGAGGAAGGGAATCATGCGCAAGATGCCCCGAAGGTGGTTGTGGCTAGCCGCAATTCTGACGACAGGGGGGTCGGCGGCAACTGCCCAGCCCCCGGTCCCTGCGCTTCCGGCGGGGATTGACCTGTCTGCGCCGCTGACCCTGGCTGACTGCGCCCGGGTTGCCTTGGCGCTGAACCCCAGCGCAGTGATGGCGAGCCAGCAGATCAACCAAGCGGAGGCTGCCCTTTTGCAAGCCCGGTCGCCGCTTATCCCCTACGTCAGCCTGGACTGGGACGTCGTCGCACGCCGCAGCCTGGGACAAGGCGCGGGCGCCACTGGCTTTGACGGCGGCGGAGGCCGCAGCACCGACCGCAACCTGGGGATCAGCGTCAGCCAGACCTTCTACCGCAGCGGCTTGAGTCAGGAGGTCGGGGCGGCCCGCGCCGGGCTGGCGGCAGCCAGATGGGGCGAGGAAGACACCCGCCGCCTGCTGCTGCTGTCGGTCGCGCAAGGCTACTACGCTACCTTGGCCGCGCAGGAGTTGGCGGCCGTCGCCCAGCGGGCGGTGCAGGCGGCTACTCAACACCTGGATGCGGCCAATGCGCGCATCGAGGCCGGCACCGCGGCGCGGGCTGATCGCTTCCCCTTCGAGGTGGAATTGCAGCGGGCGCTGCTGGCGGCCATCGAGGCCAATAACCAGGTCAACACAACGCTCAACGGCCTGAAACGCACGCTGGGGCTGCCGGCCCCGACGCCGCTGCGCCTAGCCGAGACGCTCAGCCGACCTTCCTTGCCGGGGCCGGTCGAAGACCTCCGGGCTACGGCCTTTCGGGAGCGCCCGGACTTGCGCGAACTGCGGGAACAACTCGCCGCCGCGCAACTGAACCTGGAGGCGGCGAACATTCAGCGGGGACCGGTCCTGTCGGCCTCGGGCACGGACAGTTACGGCCGCCAGACCGACGTGACCGGCAACTCGTGGCAAGTGCAGGTCGGCGTCTCCCTCCCGGTCTTCGACACCGGAGCGGTGAGGGCTAGCCGGGAACGCGCCCAGGCCGCTCTGGCCATCGCTCGCGAGACCCTGCGCCAGGCGGAATTGCAGATCAGCCAGGAGGTGGAAAACGCCTACCTGTCCGCCACCGAGGCCAACGCCCGCATCGAGACGGCCACCGCGGCGGTGGCGGCAGCGCAAGTGGCAGCAGACGCCGCTCAGGAGCGCTACCGGGCAGGAGTGGGGACGGTGATTGAGGTGACTGACGCTGAACAGAACCTGCGGCAGGCGGAGGCGGATCGGGTCAGAGCCCTCTATGACTACAACAGCGCGGTGGCAGCCCTGCGGGCTGCGATCGGGGCTGCCGCCATCCCCTAGCCCGGCCGCTAGGCGCCGCGAGTGCCCTCCGAGTCGCTCCCACCCCGCGGCGACACCCGCAAGAAGGAACAACCCAGCATGTCCACGTCTGAATCGAACGTAATCGTAGAGCGCAAACCCCGGCGAGGGCGCTGGGTGCGGTGGGCAGTCCTGGCGCTAGTGGTGGCGGTGGTGGCCGGGTTTCTGCTGTGGCGCAACCGCAACCGCCAGGAAGAGACAGCGGGGATTCGCACCGCCAAGGTGACACGGGGGTCGCTTACCCAGACCATCGCAAGCACCGGCATTGTCGCGGCGGAGACGGGCGCCGACGTGAAGATCGGCTCCCAGATCACAGGGCGCATTAGGCGTCTCTATGTTGATGTGGGGGACAAGGTGCAGGCCGGACAGGTCATCGCTGAACTGGATGCGCCGGACCTGGCGGCCAACCTGGAGAGCGCCCGCAGGAATCTGGGCCAAGCGGAGGCACGCTACCAGCAACAACTGGAGGGCGTGCCCATCCAGCACGCCCAGGTGACCAACGCCTTCGAGCAGGCCACTGACTCGCTGCACCGAGCCGAGGCCCAGCGAGAGCAAGCCGCGGCGGCCCTGCGCAGCGCCCGCACGCGACTGCAGAGCGCGCAGGCTGCGCTGACCGGGGCGCAATCGCGGCGGCGGGCAGCGGAGGCTAACCTGCGCTCGGCGGAACTCGCCGCCGCCCAGCAGCCTGAGCAGACCAGCGCGGAGGTGGCCCGCGCGCAAGCCGCATTCAGTACCGCCCAGTCTAATCTAACCCAGGTACAAAAGAGCGCCGACCTGCAGGTGACCACGGCGGAGGCTTCGCTCAAGCAGGCGGAGGCCAACGCGGCTCTGGCCCTGGCCAGTCTCCAACGCCAAGAGTCTCTGCTGGCGAAGGGCTACGTGGCGGCGCAGGAGGTAGACAACGCCCGCACCCAGAGCGAGGTGGCCGCGCGTCAGGTGGAATCGGCGCGGGCTAACTTGGCCTTGACGCGCGAGAAGGTTGCTGCTGACCTGCAGGCGGCCAAGGATGCGGTGACCAGCGCGCACGCGGCGCTAGCGGCGGCGCAGGCCGGAACTTATCAAAATCAGATTCGCACGGAGGCGGTGAAAGCCGCCGAGGCGTCTCTGGCGGAGGCCAACGCGGCGGTAGCCCAGGCGGAGCAAAGCGTGGAAAGCGCTCGCGCCGAGGTCGCCTCCAGCGAAGCGCAACTCAAGGCCGCAGAGAGCGACATCCGCAACGCTCGGGCCGCCCAACAGACGGCGCTCGCCAACTTGACCCAGGACAAACTTAAACAGCGGGAAGTGCAGGCCGCCTACGAGGCGGTGCGCCAGGCCCGCGCCCAAGTCGCCTACCAGGAGGCTCAGTTCAGCAAGAGCGTGATCCGCACCCCGATCTCGGGAACGGTGGTTATGCTCACCCAGCAGGAAGGGGAGACCGTAGCCGCCGGCCTGGCCGCGCCTACCCTGCTGGAGGTAGTGGACCTCGACCGGCTCCAGGTGAACGCCTACGTGGACGAGACCGACATCGCCCAGGTTCGGGTGGGCCAGCGGGCGTCGGTAACCGTGGATGCCTATCCGGACCGGGCCTTCACCGGCAAGGTAGCGAACATTTCCTCGGCCGCCACCGTGCAACAGAACGTCGTCACTTATGTGGTCACTGTTGACCTGGACAAGTACCCGGCAGGAGCGCTCAAGCCCCAGATGACCGCGAATGTGACCATCACGGTGGCGGAAAAGAACGATGTGCTGCTGGTACCCAACGAAGCGATTAAGCGACGCAAGGAGGCGACCCAGGTGGTGGTGATGGTGGGAGGCAAGCCCGAGGTGCGCCAGGTCACTACGGGGATGAGCGACGAGGGCTCCACCGAAGTGAGCGAAGGACTCCAAGAGGGCGAGGAAGTTGTGCTCGCGGGATTTGAGAAACTGGGGCTGCCGGAATTTGGGAGCGCCGCGCAATTGCCCCGCTTCTTCCAGCGAGGGCCGCTCGGTACAGGGGGCGGCACGCGCGGCGGTGGCACTAGCCGTGGCGGCGGGGCTCCACCTCCGCCGCCCCCTCCGCCCGGCTAGCGGCAAGGAGGATCGGCA
>CALFVE010000124.1 GCA_937928475.1 uncultured bacterium
CAGCGTGGCGTCGGCGTTGATATTCACATGCTCCGAGCCGTACCGGAAGTTGCCTAGTTTGTCCGGGGTGAGAAAACTGGTCCCGGCGAAACTGGCCTCCGTGCCCAGTACCCGGTCCAGTTCGATAGGATGCCCGCAGGACTCGTGCAGTTGCAGGGCCAGTTGGCTGCCTTCGAGGATGAGGTCCGTAACCGTAGCCGGGCAGGGTGGGGCCGAAAGCAGGGCCTCGGCCTCCTGGGCGATGCGCTCGGCATGGGCGGGGAGATCCAGTTCGCGCACCAGTTCCCAGCCGCGTTGGGCGGTCTGGCCGCCGTGGGAGGCCGGATAAGACCGCGTCTGGGTCTCGGAGCCGTCGGGGGCAACCGCCGTGCACTCGATCCCCGCCCCGGTCTCAATGCGCTCCTGCCAGATCTGCGCTCCCTCGCTGCTCTCGAAGTACTTCTCCTCCCGCCGGGCCTCCACATACCCCTCGCGCAGTTGCACTTTGGCTGCTTCCGCCATCAGCCGGTCGCAGTCCACCAGCAGGTCAATACGCTCGGCCAGCGGCACGTCAAAGGGATCCTCCGCCGCAGTATGCGGGAAGCGGCCCTGCGCAGGTTCGACGGGGGCCAGTTCGACGGGCCGCGGCTGGGTTGGGGCGCTAGCCCGGGCGATGCGCACCGCCAGGCGTGCCGCTTCGCGCACTGACTCGGGCGAGAGTGTGGCGGTAGCGGCAAAACCCCAGGCCCCCTCGGCGATCACCCGTACTCCGATGCCTCGTCCCGAGGCCGAGCGCAGACTTTCCACCGCGCCGTTCTTGACCCGCACCTCCTGCTCCTCCTGGCCGACATAGCGGGCGTCGGCGTAGGAGGCGCCTGCCTCCAGCGCGGTCTGCACGGCCAGCGCAGTCAGGTCTTCCATGTTGAGGCTCACCCCAAGGAAACTCGCAAGTACGGACGCAGTACAGACTTCGCCTTGCGTGCGGTCACCTCCTGCCTCGCCCGCACATGCGCCGCATCAATGCTACAACGCCCCTTCCAGATAGCGCCGGAAGGCCTCCGGCTCATAGACCAGGCGCTCCAGTTCCATCGAGGGCAGGCGGTAGGGGTCCGAATCTTCGGTGATGTAGCGCGCAGCCAGCGGTGGGCCGCCATCGGGCTCATCCGGGCCAGGCACGCCCACCAGGTCGGCATACCGCACCGTCTCCCTGTCCACCTGGTACTCTGCGCCCACAATCCACAGCCGCCCGAAGCGATAGCGCTTCTTCACCTCGCGCTCCGCGGCGCTGCTCCAACTGGTGCCGGTGAAGGCGAAGTCCCTGGCGACGACGCCCAGATTCTCCTTGAGCGCCTGGTTGCACTGCTCCAGTTCCTCGCGCAGGCGACTCCCCTCGGGGTCCTCGCGGCTGAGTTCGGAGAGATTCGGGTGGGTCACGGTGTGCGCGCCGAAGTGCCAGCCGGCGGCCAAGAGTTCCCCCAATTCGTCCCAGGTGGCCGCCGCCTCCTTCAGTTCGGGCCGGTAGACGCCGCCGAAGATGCCCTCCAACATCCCGGTGTTGACAAAGAGGTTTCCCTTGAACCCGCAGCGTTCCAGCACCTCGAAGCATTCGCGGCAGATATTCCGGAAAGGGTGGTCGAAGTCAATCTTGATCGGGCGCGGGGGCAGGACTTTTTCCCCGGCGCGCCAGGCGGCCAGGTCATCGTAGTTGATGGATTGAAAACCCATCTCGGCCGCGATGCCCAGGAGCGAGTCCAGATGCGCCTGGTCAAAGGGGCGCTCCTGCTCCGGTGTGCGCGGGTGCACGCCGTGGCACATGGTGATGGGAATGCGCATGACGGATCCCTCCTGGGTGGCTATTCCCCGTCCGGGGGCAATTGTCCTGGACAAGCGTTGGGGAAAGCGAGAGAGGCCGGCGGCAGGCCGGCGCCAGGGCCCGGCCCCCAGCCGGCCTCAACAGCAAGCGCAGTCTCTTGGGCTTAGCCGCTCGCCTCGGGAGAGTGGCTCGGTATCGCAGGCAACTGCCTCCCGCAGCCGGGGCAGAAGCGGTAGGCCTGACCGCAGGCCAGGCAGATCGCGGTGCCGCATTGTTCGCACTTCAGCGCAATCTCCGCGCCCTTGCCGCAGTGGGGACAGAAGCAGAAATCCTCTTCCAGTTCCTCGCCGCAGTAGACGCAGAAGGTGCGCTGCTCCACGGCTACCTCCGGCGGCGCCGGCGGTGCCGCCGGGACCCCGGTGGCGGGCAGGGCGGACCGAGCCGGCTGGCCGGCTTCCTCCACTGGTTCCCCTGGTCCTGCAGGCTCTTGCTCCATGGGAGGACCCTCGCCGGGGGGTGGCGGGACGCTGAGCGGAGGCGGAGCGGGCGGCGGTTGCGGCCGCGCCCTGGCCACGCGGGGCGCTACCACCATGATGAACCCCACCAGCAGCAAGGCACCGATCATCACCAGGGCTCCCCCGCCCTTGGTGGCCAAGGCCGCGGCGGTGAACAGCCCGGGCAGCAGCAGCAAACCGAAGCCGCCATAACCCAGGGCAAAGCGCAGTCCCTGCCGCCGCTGGAGGTTGTACAGCACCAGCACGCCGAGCGCCAGGTAGGACAGCCAGAAGGCGGAGGATACCCGCAGGTGCTTCGAGAGGTAGAGGAACAGCGGGTAGAACACCGCCAGAGCCAGTACGATGAGCAAGTACTGCCCCACGCCCACCGGCTTGCGGGCCGCGTAGCCGCCGGTGAACAGAATCAGCCCGAAGAGTAGCACGCTGGCCAGGCCGGCCCAGGTCAGCCGGTCCAGCCGCTGAAAGACGTTGCTGCCCATGAAACGCGGCGGTATCACGATGACAATGTCCCGCAAGGTGAGCAGATCCTTATAGTTCCACTCGGCGGTCCAGTCCTCGCTGCTCCTGGTGAGGGGCGTGCTGGGCTCAAGGCAGACGCGGGCGGGCAGTTCCGGCTTGCGCTCCGTGCCCGAGACGGTCAGCGCGAAGCGGAACTCCGGGATGCGCTCATCCCGGTCGAGCATGTAAGCGAAGTCCTCCGTCCCGAAGGCTCGGTAGCGGACCGTGATGTCCTTCACTTCTTCGGGATCGAAGGTGCTCTCCCACTGCACGCCCTGCTGGGTGTATTTCACATTGTCGGGCTCGTGGTCGCCGACCAGGACTTTCGCGTCGGGGAGAGTATCGGCGGTGGAGGGGTAGGGGAAAAAGATGTTGACAGTGACTTTCTCTTTCTTCTTGTTGCGCACTGTGTAGTGGCCCTCGAACTTGGCCTCGTACTTGCGCAGGTCTTCGTCTTTCTCGTCACCGTACTTGGCCACCAGGGAGAGGCTGACGTCGGTCTTCTCCCGAGTGACTGGGGCCGGCTGTCCGGCCCGGGTGGTGGCCAGCAGGTTGGTTGCACCGGGGGGACCGTAGGCGTCCCTCTCGTACATCCGCCTCGCCGCGCCGGGCGGCCCCGGGGCCGCCGCAGGTGGCGGAGGCGCC
>CALFVE010000125.1 GCA_937928475.1 uncultured bacterium
GGGTCGCCGGGTAATCCCGGGCCGCGTGACAAGTACTTCATGGTCTCCGCAGGCCCCGGCCCCGAGTCCACCTTCCAACTCTACCGGCAGCAGGGCTACTGCATCTATGACGCGGACCTCGGCACCTACACCTTCGGATCCTTTTTCGACCTGAACGGCGACGGCACCGTGGCCCCCAACGAGTTTGTGATTGACCGACCCAATGCGGAGAACGCGCTCACCCCGCGCTCCGGCGCCGATGTCGTTTGTACCGGCACCATCTGCCGCGATAACGGGAAGGTGGAAAAGGGCTGGGTGGAAGTTAACCTCAACGACGTCAACAATCCCTCGGACGATACACTGGATACGCTGCCGGATCCTACCTGGACGCCGCAGGTTGTCTATCAGTTCGACAACGTGCAGTTCCGGCCGGAGCGGGTGGTGGACGAAACGATGCGGCCGAGCGCGGACCTGGGCACCTACTGGGCCTCGCGGGGCTTTTGGCTGGGTCTACTCAACGACGGTACCACCAGCCTGTTCGACATCGTATGGGGGGCCAATCCGCAGTGGATCAACTGCCCGGAACTGAACCCCCGCATTGTGGTGCGCCGCTGGGACGCCGCCGCGGGCGCTTATGCCGACGTGGTGCTGGACACCGACGCTCTCGATCCCAGTCAATCACCTCCCAGCGCGGATGTGAACAACCTGCTCACCCTGCGCTGGAATTCAGAAGCCGGCAGCGTGCTGGTGGCGGACTCGGTGCCTACGCTGGATCAGGCGCCCAACGATCCGGGCGTGATGTTCCAGACCAGCAGCGACCCGGGACTGAGCATGTGGCCGCTTACCAGTCGGCCGGACCTGCTGCCGGAGTATCCGCCCAGCCCGCAGGCGCTGACCGATCCTCGCGTGCCCCTAGGGTATGTGCTGGACCCCTGGCAGGCCGAGGGAGTGGCGGCGGCCTGGAACCCCTGGCGCAACCAGGCCCAGGCCAGCACCCGGGACGTCAAGGTGATCCCTGGCACCATTCGGATCTGGCTAGTCTGGCAGGAACAGGGCTCGAGCGAAGTGGCTCGGCGCGAGTTTAGCGCCTCTAATACACTCAACCCCCAGGACCTGGGGCTCTTCCAGTTCTCGGCGATACCGTTTGACAACGACCGGCAGGTTGAGATCCGGTTCAATCCCTACCTCCCGCCGGGTCCCGACCTGGTAGCCTACCTTATCGCCCCGCGGTCTACTACTCTGGTGCAGTGCAAGCTCCAGGTTTACTACCAGGCGCGGCGCAACTTCGATCCGGCCAGCGGCAAGGACGACCAGATCACGGTCTCCTACTCGACGGCCACCCTGTACAGCGTTCGTCTGGGGCTAAGCGAGTACAGTCCGTACGAGGCCGTCACGTCGGGCAGCGCTGTCCAGCAGCCCCTCAAGTCGGGGGCGCAGTCGCTGATGACGGCACAACTGGCTGTGCAGAATCTGGGACGGTAACTGGGAAGGTCTTGCGATGATGTCCTATCCATACAGAGCAGCAGACGGCAGAGAGAGCCTGGCACGCCGCCTGGCGGTAGGCCCAGCCGCCCGCCGCGGCCAGGCGCTGGTTTTGGTCGTCCTGCTCATGATGGCAGTGATCCTGGTGGGGGTGCTGTTTGTCTCCGTGGTCAGTTTCAACCAGGAATCTTCCCAGCGCATGGGAGATCTGAATAAGGCGACGCAACTAGCCGAGGCGGGGCTGAACTACGCCAATTACATGCTGACCTACAGCCCGCAGGGCGCGGACTGGCGGCCCCCCTTCCGACCCTACGACCCGCTCACCTACAATCCGAGCGATCCCGACACGTGGCCGATTCCGCCTGTCTACTTGGGCAATCCCGCCGCTCCTCCCTCCACTTGGATCGCCACCCCCAACCTGTTCGGCCCGGACGGTATCCAGTTCACCGACGACGATTACTACATGGATGAGGAAGTCACCCGGGGCTGGGCCGGTCTGGTGAACACCGCGCCCCCGGGCGCGCCGGGGCCGTCGGCGCCTTACTATGTGCGCCTGGGCTACAGCCGCTACCCCGACCCCAACAACGCCGGCTCTCTAACCGGAGGACCCCTGGACCAACTGGACATCAGCCAGGGGCATTTCCTCCTGCGCATCACCTACGACCCCGATCCGCCTTTCGAAGGTGGAGACGTGGCCGCAGCCGGCGGACTAGGCTCTCTGCAGCCCGACGGGCGCAGCAAGTACCTCAAGATCGAGTCGGTAGGCGTAGTGGCCGGCACCAACTTCGTGTGGAAGCGCCTGGTCGCCTACAAGCCTATCGGCCTCACCGACTACTTGCTGTGGGTCACCGACCGGGAGAAGTCGGGTCGCCCTGCCCTGCTGGGTTTCGGCCCCTGGACCGACCTGGACAACACGGGGACGATCTGGAACAACACCAGCCAGGCCTCGGTGGACCGGCGCGGGGACTTCTTGGTGACGCGCTTCGAGGGGCCCATGCGCTTCAACTGCCCGGTCGAACTGCGCGGCGACAACGCCGACGTGGCGCCTTCTGCAGGCAGCCCCAAGAACGAAGCCCTGGGCAGCACCCAGATCAATTTGCTCACGGCCCCGCAGCCCTTCGATGATCCCTTCGCCTGGCGACCCTCCGGCGGTGGGTATTTGCGCGATGACCGCTTCGAGGCCTACGGCATCCGCGAAGGCACCATGAGTGCCGACGCCGCCGGCGGTGTCATCCCCGGCCAGAGCACTACCGTTAACCTGATCAGCAGCACCGGCACCACGAGCCGCAGCCTGTGGGACTCCAGCGACTCCCGCTTCAACACCTACGGCGGGCGCGTGCTAGACAATCAGCGCAGCGACAATCCGAGCCGCAACGCCCTGGTGGACCCGCTCAATCCGCCGGATATCTTCCAGACCGACCCGGCTACCGGGCAAAGCCGCTACCACGCTCTCACCCGCGACTCGGGGCCGGTGGTGCGCAACACCACTACCGGTGAGACGGTGCATGTCGGGCGCTACGGGCATGGCCCGGGCGTGTACATTGACAACTTCGGCGACGTGCAGTTCGTGGGCGCGGGAGGCGTGCATGACATCGAAGCGCTCATCGAAGACCTGCTCGGTAATATGAGCCCCACCGACCGGCGGGCCAGCGACAGCGGCTGGAATGCTACCCGCACCATGTACGTGCCCAAGGGCGTGGAGATCACGCTCTACCATACCGAGGAGGCGGCGCTGGAATACGGGCGGCTGACCCCGGTGACTGCTGCCTCTCCCGGCACCATCGCCCCCAATGAGGTCTGGTGGCCCAACCACGTCGCCGGCGAGCCCGGCATTAAGATCACCCGGCATGATCAGCGCTGGAAGATCGCCGATCCCAACAACGCGGGGACTCTGGGCGACGACAGCGGGGTCAACGTGATGTATGTAGACTACCCGCCGCCGGGCAACCAGGTCATCTTCGCCGAGGGGAATGTGCGCGTCAAAGGCATCCTCCCCCGCGATAGGAGCGGCACGGGACGCTACAACCTGACCATCGTTTCCGGGGGGACCATCTACATTGACGGGCAGATTCTCTCCCCGCAAGACGTCGAGGGGCGCTTCACTCCGCAGAAGGGCGTGGGTTGCCCGGACGAGGAGAATTCGTACGTGGCTCTGCTCGCCCGCGACTGCGTAGTGATCAATCCTACGCAGATCGTGCCGGTCCTAACCCAGGGCATGGTGATTGCGGCGCCGGACGATCCCACCACCCCCCTGGCTTCCGAGCAGCACTGGCAACTCAGCCCCACTCTGGGCGGGTCTATCTACAGCCGTTGGTGGTTCGGCGAGCCGCCGGTAACCGGCAGTGATCCTAACCTGATCAACCTGGTGGCTTACCAGACCGGCGAGGACCCCGGCCCGGCGGGCATCAGCCTGTGGCTGTTTAACTCCCGGGACAACACCGCGGGGTACTATGACTTCGATCCGACCAGCGGCAACCCGGTGTTGTCGAAGTTCCTCTTCGTGCCGCCAGGCCTGGTGCCGCCGGCCCCGAACGTCGCCGAGACGCTCTCGCCATTGTGGCAGCCCCTGGCCAGCGGGCCGAACCCCAACTTGCCCTGGCCGCTGAACGGGAGCAAGGCGCCCCCGGCGCCGCTGAACCAGTATGTGTCCACCGTACCTGGGGACCTCAACTCCTTCGAGTTCCGCTATGCGGACCCGGGGCTGGGCGGCGGCAGCACCAACTACTGGCTGAAGAAGTTCAAGATCGAGGAACTAGACCCCAACAGCGGCCTGCCCAAGGGGGCGGTGCACGCGAAGGTCAATGCCCTAATGTACGCCCAGGATGGCTGCTTCTTCGTAATCCCGGGACCGTACTTCGACGCCTCGGCGACGGGCGCCAATGCCGCGCGCTTCCGACGGTTCAACTACGACCTGGAGATCCGCGGCGCGATCGCCGAAAACTTCCACGCCAGTCCGGCGGCCTGGCGCGAGTGGCAGGACCATTGGGCCTATCCTCAGTATTTCGACAGCGGAGGCACCCCGACGCTGGCCTGGGGCACCATCCGGTATCGCTATGACGAGACGCTGCTGGCGAACCGCGAGGAGCCGGCTACCCAGACCGCTGGGGCGCTGCGTTATGCCAGCGCGGCGCCGGCGACCGTGGGCACCAACCTGCCCAAACTGCCCCTACTGCCCACCTGCCCGGGGCTGATCTACCACGGTACCGGGCCGTAGTGCGGCCCCGCTCGCCCGCTGTCTGTGGAGGTAGATGTTGATGCGGTCATGGCGCTTCGCCATAATCCTGGCGGCCCTTCTCCTCCCCGCTCTCCTCTGGGCGGGGCAGATCTCCTTTGACTACAGTACGGTGCCTCGCACCATCCGGGCCTGCCAGTTGCTAGTCCCGGCCGGCCGGACCAATCCCCAGTCGCATGTCCTGCCGGTGCTGGCCCGCTCGCCGCTCAAGCCCCCCGGGTGGACTTTCGTCAATCCCCTGGCTCCAACCAACGTCACCGCCGCGGTCTGGAACCGCTGGCTTGACCCCAACCACAACGCCGATCCTAGCGACCCGGCGGTCTGGCGCTCTGGCCCCAACTACTGGGCGGGCCGTGGTCTCGCCGCCGGCTCACCGCTGCTCGCCGCGGTGCCGCCCGAATGGCCCCAGTACTGGGAAGTGCCGCTGGACGACGCGACCGCCGAGCAACTCGTCCAGTTTGACTTGCTCTACGTGGCCAACGCGGCGGACCTGGACATCACTAGCCCCGTGCAGCGAGCGGCGCTGCGCCGGGCAGTGGAGAACGGGGCGGTGCTGTGGGTGGACAACGCCGGCGGGGACGTAGTCAACTTCCCCCTGCCCCGCAACGCGGCCGCCGCTCCCTTCGGCTTTGGCGCGCTGGGAGGCAATCTGACCAACCGCGTCGCGCCCTTCCCTGCTCATGCCTTGCTGAGCGCGCCCTATCGCCTCTCTTCCGCCGAGGTGGCGCGCCTGGGTGACTACCCCGACGGCCCGGCCGGCCCCTTCAACGCCTACCAGGTACTCGACCCCGGCGGCAACGACGTGCCCCTCGACGTGGTGGTCGCCACGGTGACCAACTCGGGCAGTGGCGCCGGGATTGCCGCCGCCCGCTATGGCGACGGCGCCCTCGTAGTGACTGCTGAGGCGGTCGGCGCCGATATCGAGGAATGGTACGCGGGATTTGCCGAGCCGGATGACTATCAGCGCCCGGACCTGAAACTGGCCTACAACATCGCCAACTACAGCCACGCTGCCGGGATTGCCGCCGGCGGGCCTTCCTCCCGCAGCGTGGAGTTCGCGCCGGTGCGGCCGCCCCTGGAGTTGCAATGGCAGTTCCCCCCGCCTTGGGGCGATCCCACTCTTCCTTCTCTGCCCGGGCCCTTTGTGGGTAGCCCGGCGGTGAGCGACGGGCGGATCTACGCCTTGAGCACCTTCGGCACTGCCAACCGCACGCCGGCTCTGTGGTGCATCGTGCCCCAGCCGGGCACGCCCAATGGGTATCAGTTGGCCTGGCGGACCTTGCTGGGTGGGTTGACCCCCCGGGCCTCTTGCCCGGTGGTCGCGTACACGCGGACGGGCGGTGGGCAGCGAGTGCCGGCGGTGCTGGCGGTCGCGGTGAATCCGGCCGGCGCGGCTACCGGAACGCTTCTTGCCGTGGACCTAACCAGTCCTTCGGGGGCTGTCGCCCGCAGCCGCACACTCAACGCTTACTCCGGGACCGCGCGGGTCCTCGACCTCTCCACCCCGGTCGTCTACAAGAACTGGGTGTTCGTGTTGGCCAGCGAATGGGACACCAACCTGCCCGGAGGAGGCATCCAGGGAACCTACGGCCGGGTGCACTGCCTCGACCTGGAGACTCTAGGGCAGACTGCCTACTGGGTCTATCCCGATCCCGCGCGCGGCGAGCACCAGAAACTGCTCCCGGCCTTCCACGATCCCAACTGGATCATAGACCCCAACCGCAGCGAGATCCCGCCGGAGGGGGACGTACGCCCGGCTGTAGTGACCAGCCTCCGCACCCCCCTGGGAACGCCGGTGGAGGCGGCCCTGGTCTTCTCCTGCGCGGCGCGAGTCAACTGGGCGGCACCCAATGTCAACACCGTCGCTAGTCCCAGCCAATATGCGCTGGTGCCCACGCCTTGCGATGGTTCCGGCGCCCCTCTACTTAACGCGCAGTACTACCTGACCCGCCTGAATCACAACGGCGTTACTTCGGTCACCTCCCCCGCCACTCGGGACGACGGGACCCCCACGCCGCCGACGGTGGTGGTCAACACCGCTCCTTACACTTACGGAGGAGAGGACTACGCCGAGTTCAACAACGTGGGCGGCCCGGGGGGAGTGCTGGAGCACCTGGCCACCTTGTCGGGCGCGGCGCCTTACAACAACCCGCTGACGCTGCGCAGCGGCTGCCGGGTGGCCATCACCTATCAGGTGGGGGCGACCACCTACCCGGGAGAGGTGCACTACCTGCCCGGGCCGGTCGCCTGGGCGCGGACCCGGTCGGCTTCGCACGTCACCGAGCACTCGGGCACCCTGGCCGCCACCGGTTCCGGGGTCTCCGTGATGGAGACCGAGACCGGACGGTTGCTCTTTGCCTGGACGCCCACCCTGGACTCGCCCCTGGCTGTGACTACGACGAATGAGTCGGCGGCAGCCCACGACGCGGACACGGTGATGGCCGTCTCCAACGTCCGTACGGGCGCCTCGCCGGCCGAATGGACCGGGATGGTGCACGGCGTCCGCACCGCCGCCGACCTGACCCTGCACCTGGGGCGCGCCTTGCCCGACAGCGTGCGGATTGCCGATGGCTCGGCGGTGACCGTCGTAGTGCTACAAACGGGGGCGCCGGTACCCAGCGGGTTGATGGACGTAGACTACTCGGAACGCCTGGTGCGGTTCCGCTCCTCCGCGGCTGCCCTGGTGGCCGGCAAGGCGGTGTTGGTCAACTGGACTGACTCCACCGGGGCGGCGCACACTAACGAGGTGCATGTCTTGCCCAAACTGGCGCGCTTCGAGTACCTGGGGGGTTGGGTGCGGCTGCAGCGCTATCCGGTCATCCTGGGCAGCATCAGTATTACCCTGACCGACGGCACCCCGGTCAACTGGCCGGCGAACTTCCATGAGCCGACGGTGAACTTCAACCTCGACGGGTCCGGGGCGGTGCCGGTGCTGCCCAACGGGTGGATCCGACTATATGACCCGGCCACGGGAACCGGCGCCACGGTAACCGACGCCCTAGGGGTGGCTCACTCCGTGGTCGGGCGCGAAATCGTGATCAGTTACCGGGGCTGGTCGGAGCCGGACGGAGCGGTGGTCAATGTCGGCCCGGGCGGCGCCTACCCCGCCGAGCACCAGCAGGTGCCAGTGTTCCTGGGCAGCAACCGGAGCGGGGCCGGAGTTAGCGGCCAGACCGTTACCGTGGGCAGTCTGGGGGCCGTTGATCCCAGCGGCAACTTCCTGGCCCCGCCGGGTGGGGAGAGTCCCTTCGATACCCTGCTCTCGCTGGTATGGGACCCCATCAAGCGTTTCGTCACCGGCCGCTTAGCGCGACCGGCCTACTCGGACCCTGCCGCGCCGCTGGTGCCCGGGGTCCTGGGTACACCCACCTCGGCAGGAGGGCGGCTTTATGTAGGCACCGCTGGCCTCTCCGCCCCCCTCACTGTGGGAGAACCCGGCTGGGTCGGCTGCCTGGGGCCGCGTCGCACCCTCATCTGCGACGGCAACCGCCTGGTGGAAACCACCGGCTCGGAGCGCACCTGGGTGCTCACCGGCTCGAAGGCCTACACCTACGGTCGTTCGGCGCCGGAGCCCAAGCGCACCGTGCCCTTCAGCCGGCCCGCCAAGTGCGCGGCGCTCAGCGACGGCAGCCTGCTGGTGGTGGACACCGGCAACAACCGGGTCATCGTGGTGGACCGTCAGGGCAACCAGACCTGGCCGCTGGACGAGTACGGCTTTGACTATTACTCCAGTCCGGCCCGTACCGACCCGGCAGTGCCGGGAGGGGTGGCCGGCAACTACAATCTGCTGCAACTGAGTCAGCCGGCCGATGCCCACCGCTACGTGGACGCCGCCGGCGCCGCCCACACGGTGATCGCCGACACCGGACACAACCGGGTGGTGGACGTGATTACCACCACCCTGCCTGGCGGCGGCACCCAGCATCGGGTGGTCGAAGTCACGCCCTCCCATGTACGCCCGCCCTGGGATCCCACCCGGCAACTGAAACTGCGCTACGTGCGCGCCCAGCCCATCTTTGACTTCAACAACAATAACGTCATCGGCTACCTGTGCGCGGCGACCAACGTAGACCGCGTCGTCGTGGTGGAGGCCGGCACTCGCTACGTGGACCCCAACCCCAGCACAATCCCACCGGGCGGCACGCGCCCCTGGGCGGACTGGCTGCCCCTGTATGATCCCACCAGCGGGCCGCGCTTCCCCAATCTGCGGCATGTGGAGTACTTCCGCTATGGGGACCGCGCCTACGTGGCCGTGGTGGCCGGAGGTATCGGCAACAGCAATGAGGACGGGGTGTGGCTCTGGGAGATCAATACCATCACCGGCCCGGTGAGCGGCCCCGGTCCCTTCGGCTCAACCTGGTCGTACACGGCTACCGATTACGCCGGCGCGGGTGTCTTCAGCCGGGTGGTGACTCCGGCGGGGGCCACCTACGTCAAGCGCTTCTACCCGGTCTGCGCCAAGTTGCTCTATCCCGGTCCGGCCTACGGCGGCAACGTGCTCATCACCAACTACACCGGCGTGATTGAGCACCTGGCCCGGGAGAACGTGGGGTCGGTGGGCTCGGGGCTGAATGGGGAAGTCTTTGAGGTAGACATAAATCGCAACCTGTTGGAGGGGCGGACGATCCCCGATCCCTTCGAGGCCGACTGGAACGACCCGCTCAATCAGCCGGCGTACGCGGAGAGGCATTAGGCCACCGCGGGACCACAGCGAGTCGGAGGTCGAAAGTCGAAGACGGCGGAGTCCGGGTGGCCGCGTCAAGAGGGCTGGTGACGCGATCCGGTCTCAGGAATATGGTCTGACAACCACGGTCGGCGACGACCGAGGGGTGGAAGTTCTATGCGAAAAGCCATTTTGCTTGCCGTTGTCATTTCTGTCCTGGCGGGGCTGGCGCTCAGTCAGGGAGCGGCCCAGAACCCTTTGCCGGTAGACATCCGCGCCTACCTGGCGCCGTATCCCCCGGGCAACCCCACGGTGCCCGACCTACTCTGGCAGCAGGCCAGTCTGCGCAAGCGCTACGTCTGCCCCGTCTGCGGATTCTCCAGCAGCACCCCTGGTAATTGCCCTAACGTGTGGACCTTGGCCGGTCACCCCACTACACCACTGGTGGACCTGGGGGTGGGGGCCAACGCGCGCCGGCGCGTGGTAGAGGTGCCGGAAGTGGCGATGCCCGTGGCGCAAAGCGACCTCATGTACTATGATTTCGTTGCCGGCGCCCTGCGGTATCGCGCCGTGGTGGGCCAGCCCTTCCATCCCACGACGATGAACGGAGCGGTGCCCTTTGCGCCTCCCGACCCGCGGGGATACCGCAACGTGGTCTACGCTCGCGCTGCGGTGCAGCAGCCGTTGGACCTGGACGGCAACGGCACCGACGACATCGAAAACGGCGCCCGCTTCCGCTTTATCTTCCGCCATCCCGGGCAGCCGGTGCCGACTGACCAGGCCGATGCCGAAGACCCGGCCAAAGGCTACATAACGCCCGACACACCGGCGGCCGGCGGCATCATCAACGGCACTGCCGCCGGCTTCCCTTATGTGATTCCGCCCGACGCCTCCGGCATCGGCCGCATCTACCTGGAATGGCAGAATCCCGGCCCCCCGCCTCGGCCTTGGTACTTCAATACTACGCCAGACGGGCAGACTATCACGCCCCTCGTCGGCGCTTACTTCTGCAGCCGTCTGCAGGTTCCCCCCACGGGAGACCAGTGGCGAAACGGCGGCGGCCCCGGGGTACCCGGCCCCGTGGAGAGGCCGGGCTCCTTCCTGGCGCGGGTACTGGTGGGACCGCTGATGGGGGGGCTGCGTGATGACCTATACATGCCCGGCGCGCTCACCGGGCGGCGTCCTTTTACCCTGATCAATCGGGGGACGACGGCCGTGGAGACGGTGGAGACGGTGCTGCTGCAGGGACTAGTGCCGCCGCCGGGAGTGCGGGCGGCGGGACGGCCCACGGTGCGGCCTCGCCTGCCCGACTCGGCGGTCACCATCGGCCCCGCGGGCAGCGGAGTAGCGGGCGGAGCCATGGGCGCCGGGCGCTGGGCGCAGGTCAGTATCCCCAGTTACCAGCCCGCCTCCGAGCCCGGCGACACCCTGCCTCGCAACTCGGCCAACAACTGGGGCTACCGGGGCCTGACGGTGCTCTTCGGTGACGCCAACGCCAGCGGTGCCTGGAACCTTAACCTCAGTGCCAATCTCGACCAGAACAACGATTCCGTCGAGGAGTACACCCTCTTCGACCTGCAGGTCTCGGTGGACAAGGACCTGAAACTGATGGCGGCTACCGCCACGGCGGAGCCGGGTCGTGTTTCCCCGGGCGTGCCGGCGGCGAGTCCCGACACCACCGTGGGTGCCCCTCCGCCGGGCCGCTTCGCCTTCGGCTCGAATGTCGCCCTCACCGATGGCTTCGTGATCAGCAACGAAGGCAACGTTGTCGCCCCGCCCATGCTGCTGACGCCTAATCAGGCCATCGCCGAGCCGGTCTTCGCCGCCGGCAAGTTTCGCTCGCTGGCGCGGCTGCTCGCCGCCAACCCGGTGTGGCTGCCGCCGGCTGCCTACACTTCGCTGCTGGCGGGGAGCCTGACCCCTGGCCTGAGCGGCGAGGCGGGCGGCTGGGCTACCGCCGGCGTCGCCGGCGCCGGTACCCTGGCCAA
>CALFVE010000126.1 GCA_937928475.1 uncultured bacterium
TCAAGGAGCGCATCATCTTCATAGGCATGCCCATTGACGACGTAGTCGCCAACCTGGTGGTTGCGCAGATGCTGTTCTTGCAGGGCGAGGACCCGCTGGAACCGATCTCGCTGTATATCAACAGCCCGGGCGGGTCAGTCACTGCGGGCTTGGCTATCTACGACACCATGCAATACATCAAGCCGGAGGTACACACCTGGTGCATCGGGCAGACAGCCAGCATGGCTGCGGTGCTCCTGGCTGCCGGCGCCAAGGGCCATCGCTATGCACTGCCCTACTCGCGGGTGCTGATCCATCAGCCGTGGGCGGGCATCCAGGGCCAAGCGACCGACATCAGTATTGCCGCCCAGGAGATCCTGCGCATGCGCGACTGGGTCAACCAGATTCTGGCCCGCCATACCGGCCAGACGATCGAAAAGATCACCGCCGATACCGAGCGCGATTACTACATGACCGCCGAAGAAGCAGTTAGATACGGGATCGTGGACCAGGTTGCCGAGCATCACATTGAAACCCCGAGCAGCGGGTAGGCGGCAGCGGAACAGCGGCAGAACGGCGGCGGAAGGGCGGGGGAACGGCAGCAAAGAGCCTCGGCAGGGCCTGGGGCGGTCGGGCCGGACCCTTTCTGCGGGGGGAGGTCGGCCTTAGTCGAGACCAGGCACAGGGGCGGGGAGCCTGGCGACCGTTTACTGGTGACTGTCTGCCGGCGATTGATCGGTGACGGCCAACCGTCTAGGTCTGTCCGAGGAGAGCGAACAAGAGCCACATGGAACCCACCAAGAGCAGCGAGTCGGGTCGCAACTTGCGGTGCAGTTTTTGCGGCCGGGAGAAACCCAGCCAGGTGAAGGAACTCATCGCCGGGCCGGGCGTCTACATCTGCCCCGACTGCGTGGCTCTGTGCAATGAGATCATCCGCACGCGGGCGGCTCAGCGCGTTGAGGACACCGCCCGGCGGGTGCCCACCCCAGCCGCCATCAAAGACTATCTGGATCAGTTCGTCATCGGCCAGGAACGGGCCAAGCGGACGCTGGCAGTTGCCGTCTACAACCACTACAAACGGGTGCGCCTGGGCAAGGTCGAAGATGACATTGAGTTGGACAAGACCAACATCCTGCTCATCGGTCCCACGGGTTCGGGAAAGACCTTGCTCGCGCAGACCTTGGCCCGCCTGCTCGAAGTCCCCTTCAGCATCTCTGATGCCACTTCTCTCACCGAGGCCGGCTACGTCGGGGAGGATGTGGAGAACATCCTGCTGCAACTGTTCATCGCTGCCGATGGGGACATCGAGCGCACCGAGCAGGGGATCATTTACATAGACGAGATTGACAAGATTGCCCGCAAGCAGGACAACCCCTCTATCACTCGTGACGTCTCCGGCGAGGGGGTACAACAGGCTTTGCTCAAGATCCTGGAGGGCACCGTCGCTAATGTGCCTCCTCAGGGCGGGCGCAAGCACCCTCAGCAAGAGTACATCCCGATCAACACCCGCAATATCCTGTTCATCTGCGGCGGGTGTTTCGACGGGCTGGCCGACATCATCCGCCAGCGCACTCACCAACGTGCAATGGGCTTCGGCGCGGTCGTCACTCGCACCGCCGAGATCACAGAGGACGAGTTGATTGCGCAGGTGCTCCCCGAGGATCTTATCAAGTACGGGATGATCCCCGAGTTCGTGGGGCGGCTTCCCCACGTAGCGCCACTGCACTCGCTGGACGCGGCTACTTTGCGCCGGATTCTGGTCGAGCCCAAGAACGCGCTGATCAAGCAGTACCAGAAGACCATGCGGCTGCTGGACAACGTGGAGTTAGTGGTAACCGACGCGGCGCTGGACGCCATTGCGGAGGAGGCGCTGCGGCGTAAGACGGGGGCACGGGCGCTGCGCAGCATCCTGGAAGAGATCATGCTGGACGTGATGTTCGAGGTGCCCTCGCGGCCGGAGGTCACTCGCTGCGAGATCACGGAAGAGACGGTGCGCGAGCACCTGATGCCCTACCTGTACTCGCAGGAGCCGCCATTGCCGGCGGAGCAGCGTTTCCAGGAACCGCCGGCCGCCCAGGCCAAGTCGGCCTAGGCCGCAAGAGCGCCGCCCGGCAAAACGCGCTGCTGGCAGCCGGACGGGAAGGAGAACCAGCCGCGGGCAGAAAGGGCCCGCGGCTTTCCCGTGTGCCCCGATGAGTGTATAATCCGCCTTCGATACCCGGCACCCACTCAGGAGTCGCAGAACATGGCGGAACCGATGGACAAGGCTTATGACCCCCAACAGATCGAGGGGCCCATCTACGCATACTGGATGGAGCAGGGCGTCTTCAATGCCGAAGTCAATCCGGCGAAGCAGCCCTACTGCATCGTCATCCCTCCGCCCAACGTGACCGGAGTCCTGCACATGGGGCACGCCCTGGACGAGACTGTCCAGGACCTGCTGGTCCGCTGGCACCGCATGAGGGGCTTTGAGACGCTGTGGCTGCCGGGAACCGACCACGCGGGTATCGCCACGCAGAACGTGATGGAGGCGCGCCTGGCTCAGCAGGGCTTAACGCGGCATGATCTGGGCCGGGAGGAGTTTGTTAGGCGAGTGTGGCAACTCAAGGAAGAGCACCACGGGATTATCACCGATCAACTGAAGCGCCTGGGTTGCTCGGTGGACTGGCGGCGGGAGCGGTTTACCCTGGACGAGGGGCTCAGCCGGGCCGTCCGCGAGGCCTTCGTGACCCTGTATGAGCAGGGCCTGATCTACCGGGGCACCCGCATGATCAACTGGTGCCCGCGCTGCCACACCGGGCTCTCCGACCTGGAGGTGGAGCACGAGAACACCCGGGGGCACCTGTGGTACCTCCGCTACCCTGGCGCGGACGGCGGGCCGGGTCTGGCGGTGGCCACTACCCGCCCGGAAACCATGCTGGGGGACACCGCAGTGGCGGTCAATCCGCAGGACGAGCGCTATCGGGACCTGGTCGGCAAGAC
>CALFVE010000127.1 GCA_937928475.1 uncultured bacterium
AAGATGCAGCAGGCCTTGCGCTCCGGCTCGATCACCTGGCGGGCGGTCATGCCTCGCGCATCTAGGGTCACGATCTCGCCCGGCTGCACTTCGCGCACGAACTTGGCGTTGATGACGTTCAGGGCGCAGGTCTCCGACGCCAGCACCCAGCCCTCAGAGTCCAGTCGGCCCAGGCACAGCGGACGCACTCCCTGGGGGTCGCGCACGGCGATCAGCCGGTCAGGAGTAACGATCCCCAGCGAATAAGCGCCCTGCATCTTATGCATGGCCTCAGCAATGGCTTCCTCTAGAGTGGGTGCGGAGGAGTTGCCGATGAGGCGGACGATCACCTGGGTATCGGAGGTCGAGGTGAAACTGTGGCCCTGGCGTTCCAAGTCCTGCCGCAGCAGCAGCGCATTGACCAGGTTGCCGTTGTGGGCGAGGGCGAAGGGCACGCCGCGATGCTCGCCGGTCATCGGCTGCACGTTGGGCAGGCGGTTGGCCCCGGTAGTGGAATAGCGTACGTGGCCCAGCCCCACATGGCCGGGCAACGCGTGGATTATCTCCTCCGTGAAGACCTGCGATACCAACCCCAGGTTGGCGTGGAGACGCAGTTCGCGGCCGTCGCCGGTAGCGATGCCGGCGCTCTCCTGGCCCCGGTGTTGGAGCGCGTAGAGGCCGAAGTAGCAGAGCCGGGCCGCCTCCGTCCCCGGCGCCCACACGCCCATGACTCCGCAAGCCTCGCGCCAGAAGGCGCGCCCGCCGCCGGGGCCAATCAGGGCGCAATTGTCGCGGCACGTTTGGCTACGGCTCATCGAGACAAGACACCTCGGTGAACGGCGCTAGACAGCGGTGGAATCGGATGAACAGACCTTACGGAGCACAGCGAAGCAATAACCACCCGCTTGCGGCAGAGCAGACCGGGCAGCCACACGCCACCAGGCTCCCCCTCAATCCCTTTCTCTCGGGCGAAGAGAGAGTTCAGGGGTCAGACCTCAACCAGGGCCACAGCATTTCTCAACGCCACCAGCCGGGCTAGCACAGGCGGGCAAGCCCATGCTACCGCGGCTCCAACACTCCGCGCCGAGCCTGCTCCCGCTGCTCTTCCAGAGCCTTTAGCAGAGCCTTATCGCCCAGCGCGAGGATGCGCGCAGCCAGGAAGGCCGCGTTGCGCGCGCTGTCCACGCCCACCGTGGCCACTGGCACCCCCGGCGGCATCTGGATCATGGAATACAGCGCGTCCTTCCCACCTAATGGCGAGCCTGACAGGGGCACCCCGATTACCGGCAGGAGTGTATGCGCCGCGATCGCCCCCGGTAGCGCCGCTGACCAGCCTGCCCCGGCGATGATCACCCGCAAGCCCCGCGAAGCCGCCGTCCGCGCATAATCGGCGGTCTCCTCCGGCGTCCGATGGGCGGAGAGCACCACCGTCTCAGTGGCGATGCCTAGCTGGGCAAGCGTGTCGGCCGCGGGCTGCATCTTCTCGCGGTCCGAGAGGCTCCCCATGACGATGCCCACGACAGGTGGCTTCTCGGCTGGCAGCATAGTCTATGACCTCCGTGAGCGGCGGTGACGCCGAACCTTGCTGGCTCGACCAGCGGCGTAACCCCCGAGCTAGGCGGCCTCCGCTGCCTCGGCGCGGGCGGCAATGTCGCGCCGGTAGTACATGCCCGGGAAGTGAATCTTTTCCAGTGCCGCGTACACCTTGCGCCGGGCGGCGGCGAAGGTGTCCCCCAGCGCCGTGACGCCCAGGACGCGGCCGCCGGCGGTCACCAGTTGTCCGTCCTGCTGCTTGGTGCCGGCGTGGAAAACGAGCGCACCGTCTTGCGCGGCCTGCTCAAGGCCAGAAAGCGGATGCCCTTTCTCATAGGCGCCGGGATAGCCCTGCGCGGCGACCACCACGCATACCGCGCGCTGCTGGGACCAGCGGGGGGTGACCTCGCGCAGGCGCCCCTCCGCCGCGGCCAGGAGCACCTCGGCGAAGTCGCTCTCCAAGAGCGGCACGACCACCTGCGTTTCCGGATCCCCGAAGCGGCAGTTGTACTCCAGGAGTTCCGGCCCGGCGGAGGTCAGGATACATCCGGCATAGAGCGTACCGGTCACCGGGCTGCCTTCCTCAGCCATCTTCTCCACCGTGGGCCGCACCAGGCGCTCGACGATGTGCTCGAAGGTCTCCGGGTCTAGCGCCGGGACCGGGGAGTAGCAGCCCATCCCTCCTGTGTTGGGGCCGGTGTCGCCGTCTCCGATTCGCTTGTAGTCCTGCGCCGGCGCCATGGGCAGCACCGTCTCACCGTCAGTGAAGACCTGCACTGAGCACTCCTGCCCGGTCAGATACTGCTCCACCACGATGCGCTCTCCGGCGCTGCCGAACTCCCTTTGCACCAGGCAGCGGTCAATCCATTCCTCGGCCTGGGCGACGGTGGCGCAGACCTTGACGCCCTTGCCGAAGGCGTCGCCGTCCGCCTTGACCACAATCGGCGCGCCCTGTCGGCGAACGTAAGCCTTGGCCGCCGCTGGGCTGTCGAAGACTTGGAACCACTTGCGGGAGAGACCGTGGCGCGCTAGGAACTCGTCGGTGAAGGCCTTGCTCCCCTCCAGGCGGGCGGCCGCCTGAGTCGGGCCGTAGATCCGCTGCCCCGCGGCGCGGAAACAATCCACGATGCCGTCGTGAATTAGGGGTCGCTCGGGGCCGACGACAGTGAGGTCAATCCGCTCTCGCTGGGCAAAGGCCAGCAGGGCATCGGTCTGATTCACCTCAAACTGGGGCAGGTTTCGACCAACTTGGGCAGTACCGGCGTTGCCGGGCGCGGTGTAGACCTGCTGCCCGTCGCACACCGCCAGCCGCCAGGCCAAAGCGTGCTCGCGGCCGCCGCTGCCCACGATGAGGACCTTCATTGCCACCCTTCGCCCTCTCGGTATTCTTCCACGCTGTAAAACCGGCGATACTGCGGGTGGAAGATAGTCTCCACCGTACCCACGGGCCCGTTGCGGTGCTTGGCGATGATGATCTCCGCCTTGGAGGGACGGTCATAGTCCGCCCGCTGCAGGGGGCGGCCCGAGCGTTCCGCCTCCTGTACCGCCTTTTTGCGTTCGTAGTAGGCGGGCCGGTACAAGAAGCAGACCAGGTCGGCCTCCGCCTCGATGGAGCCGCTTTCCGCCAGGTCTGAAAGAATGGGCCGCTTGTCCTCGCGCTGCTCCACCCGCCGGCTGAGTTGCGAGAGCGCCACTACCGGCACGTGCAGCTCCCGGGCCAGCGCCTTGAGCGAGCGGGCGATCACCGAAACCTCTTGGTGCCGATTATCCCCGGTAAAGGCCCCGCCCGCCGAAGCCAACTGCAAGTAGTCCAGAATCAGCAGGTGAATATTGTGCTGGGCCTTGAGGCGTCGGGCCTTGGAGCGCAGTTCCAGAATCGGAATGGCCGGCGTGTCGTCAATGTAGAGCGGGGCATTGGGCAGGTCGGTAAGAGCATGGCCGATGGCCGCCCACTCCTGGTCGCCGACCGCCCCCTGGCGCAGCCGCCAGGAGTTGACCTGAGCATGAGCGCAGAGCAGCATCTCCGCCAACTGCGACTTGGACATCTCCAGACTGAAGATGCCGACTCCCTTCTTGTCTTGCACCGCCGCGTGCAGCGCGATGTTCGCCACCGCGAGCGAGGTCTTGCCCATTGAGGGGCGGGCCGCGATGATTACCAAGTCGCCGGGCTGTAGGCCGGAAGTGAGTTTGTCGAACTCAAACAGGCCCGTCGCTACCCCGGTTATGTATCCGGGATTGCGGTTGAGATTATGAAACTTGATGAAGGTTTCGGTGGCGAGCGGTCCGATGTGCTGGAAGTCAGAAACGGTGCGACGCTGGGAGATCTCGAAGATCTTCTG
>CALFVE010000128.1 GCA_937928475.1 uncultured bacterium
CGCCACCAGGTGCTCGTGCACGATCTTGACAATCTGCTGAGCCGGATTGAGGCCCCGGAGAATCTCTTCGCCCAGTGCCTCCTGCTGGACGCGATTGATAAAGTCCTTGACGACGTCGTAAGCGACGTCGGCCTCCAGCAGGGCCACCCGGATTTCTTTGAGGCCCTCGCGGACCTCTTTGGGTCCCAATTTCCCCCGGGCGCTCAGCCGACGGAAGGCACTTTGGAGTCTCTCAGTCAGAATCTCGAACATGACAGCATTTCCCGGGCGATCGCAACCGCCGGCGCGCCCATCTGGAGACGGCAAACAAAGCGCCGGCGTTGGCCGCGCCAGCCCTTGTGTGGCTTTCCCGACGCCGGCTCCCTCTGCGTCTGTGACCGCGACAAGTGAGTATAAGCGATGCCCCCGCGCTTTGTCAACGGCTGCGAGAGCCGCGTAACGCGCCGGAGGGTCCGGCCTCCGCGGCGCGCTGCGGGCCGGCCACCCAGTCGCGCACCGCGGCCACATCCGCCGTGATTTGCCGGACCAGGTCTTCCCGCCGGGCGAATCGTTCCTGCGCGCGCAGGAACTGGCCGAAGCGCACCGTGATCTCGCGCCCCAGGGTCTCGCCTGCGAAGTCCAGCACATGCGCCTCCAGGTAGCGCACATCGTCGTGGTCCCGGAAGGTGGGGGAGGGACCGACTACGATCGCCGCCGGCAGGTCATCGCTCTCTTCGTCCAGGCCGACAAGCCCCGCGTAGACCCCCTCTGCGGGCACCAGTTTGGGTGGAGGTACGCGGAGATTAGCAGTGGGGAAGCCCAGCGCCGCTCCCCGCCCTCGGCCCTTTACCACTTCGCCCCGGCAAGAGTACATCCGCCCCAGCAGGCCGTTGGCCTCTTCTACCCTCCCAGTCCAGAGCAGTTCCCGGATGCGGGTAGAGGAAACCGGGTACCCATTGCTCTCCAGCAGGGGAAGAACGCGAACCTGGAACCCCAGGTCGCAGCCGAGCCGGCTCAGCGTGGCTATGTCTCCGCTGGCCCGCCGCCCGAAGGTGTGCGTCTCACTGGCGACGACCACTGCGGCGTTCATGCAAGCGACCAGTACCTCGCGAGCGAAGTCCTCCGGCAGCATCTCCTGCAGCGTCTCATCGAACCTCGCCACCACCAGAGTCTCTACGCCTAGGGATCCCAGCAGCGCTCGGCGCTCTTCGGGCAGGGTGAGCCGAATGTCGGGGCGACCGAGTCGCCCGAAGATCTCCGCGGGGGTCGGCTCAAAGGTCAGCACCGAGACCTCTGCGCCGGTCTCTTGCGCCGCCTGCGAGGCCACCTCCAGTAGGCGCCGGTGGCCCCGATGCACCCCGTCGAAGGCGCCCAGGGTTACCACCCGGCGAGTCAGGCCGCAAGGCACATTCTCGAGGCCGAGGTAGTATTTCATGTTGAGCCCGCGTGCTTGGGGAGAATCGTTTCCGGTCGCAGCAGCACGCCCTCGGCACCTGGCTGGACCCGGGCGACACCGATCAAGCGGCCGACTGCATCGAGCAAGCGGACAGCGGCACCGGCTGCTGGGGTCGAGCCGCCCTCGGGTACCTCGACGGCAACTCCGTTGCGCACCAGGCGCTCCTGGGCCTCGTCAAGCGCCAGGGCCGGTAACTCCGCCAGCGCCTCGGCCGGCGGCACCACCAGGCTGGCCAACTCCCGCCGCCAGGCCGCCTCCTCGACTTCCTCCATCGTCCAGGCCCGCTCCAGGCAGAACCGGCCGACCCGCGTTCGCACCAGGAAGGACAAGTATGCCTCCGTATTGAGCGACCGGGCCAGGGCAGCGACTAGACTGCGCACATACGTGCCGCTCGCGCATTCCAGGTCGGTCACGGCGATCGTCGGGGGGCCGGGGTCAAACGACCGCAGCGTCCAGGAGTAGACGCGCATCGTGCGTTCGGGCGGCTGCTCCGCCTTGCCGCGGCGAGCCTGCTGGTGCAGAGGGCGCCCGCCTGACTTGATCGCCGAGTATCGCGGCACAGGCAGAACTAGATCGCCCACCAGACTAGCGAGTGCCTCCTGCACCTGGGCCTCGCGCAGATCGGAGGCCTCGGCTCGGGCTACCACCCGGCCCTCTGCATCCCCCGTGTCCGTGCTGACGCCAAAAGTGATCTCCGCCCGGTAGGCCTTGTCGCAGCCTATCAGGTACTGGGACAGGCGCGTCGCCTGCCCCACGCACAGGAGCAAGAGGCCCGCCGCCGCCGGATCCAGCGTTCCCGTGTGCCCGGCTTTGAGGCCGGTGACCCGGCGCAGGAAGTCCACGCAGTCATGCGAGGTCATCCCCGGCGGTTTGACCAGGGCCAAAACGCCGTCCATCAGGTCTGCTCCTCCAAGAGGGCCTCCAGGCGGCCCAGGACCTGCCCGACGACCGACTCCTCACTGCCGAAGACTTCGCAGCCGGAGGCGACGGCATGCCCGCCGCCCCGGAATTCCCGGGCCACCCGCCCGACGTCCAGCCGGCGCGAGCGCAGGCTCACCCGCCAGGTAGCCTCCCCGGCTTGCTTGAACAACGCGCAGATCTCGGCTCCCTCCAGAGCGCGCAGGAGGTCCACCACGCCGTCGGTGTCCTCCTCCCGCGCCTCGGTCGCCGCAAAGTCCTCGCTGCGTAGCACCGCGTACACCAAGCGGCCGTCGCGGCGGGTGGTGGCTCCCAGCAGGGCCCGCCCGCGCAGGCGCAGGGCCGGCAGACTCAGTTGCGCCGAAGAATGGTGGTGAGTCTCATAAGGATTAGCGCCAGCCGCCACCAGTTCGGCAGCCACGGCGAAGGCTTCGGCATCGGTGTTCTGGTAGGTAAAGTAGCCGGTATCCCCGGCCAGCCCCGCGTAGAGGCAGGTCGCGAGATCCGGGGTAACCGGCTGTAGCAGTCCCTGGATCACACGGTAGACCAGGAGCGCGGAGGCGGCGGCCGTTTCATCCAGATAGGCCGCCGTAGCCACCAAGCGGGCGTCCGGGTGGTGATCAATAACGGCTACCTGCGGGCATTGCCGGCCCACCGCCTCGAGCGCCCCCAGCCGAGACAGGTCGCCGGCATCCACCAAGACGAGAAGCGGCGCCGGCTGGGGCTCGGCGGTCATCTCCTCCCAATGCGGCAGGAAACGGTAGCGCTGAGGAACGGGATCAGCGCAAGCGATCTGCACCTGCTTGCCTAGCCTGCGCAGGGCTACCCCCAAGGCCAAGGTGGAGCCCAGCGCATCGGCATCGGGCTTCTCATGAGTGGCGACCAGGATAGCCGACGCACCGGAGAGGAGATCGAGCAGCGGGCGAGGAGGGAGAGCAGGCATCGGCTAGCCTTCCTCGCCGCCAGAGTCCGGCCTTTCGTGCTCGTTGCCGCGCAGCTCCGGTTCCTGCGCGATCTTCTGGAGCAGCATCTCAATCCGCTGGGCGCGCGCCGCGGTGCGATCGGCCACGAAGAGCAGGCGGGGGGTGTAGCGCAAGACTACGTTCTCCGCGACCAGCCGCTGAATGGTCTTGCGCTGCCGCACCAGGCTGGCCAGCGCGTGCCGCACCTCCGGCTCTTCGCCGAGGACGCTCACGTACACCTTGGCGTGATGAAGGTCAGGGGAAACCTCCACGCCGGTGATGGTGACGCGCTCCGGCGCGGGCTCTTTGAGTTCGCGCTGCAGAATACGGCTGATTTCCGCCTGTAAGAGTGAGTTGACCCGCTCCTGCCGTTGCGTCGGCATGGTCTTCAGTCCTCGTTGGCGCACCGCTCCAAGTGGGGCCGACTCCCAGCCTGCCCTCCCTGGGAAGTAGGGCTGCCTTCCCCACCAGGCTCGCTGCCTCTGGAACCAGGCTGAAAGCCTGCGCCCTTGCAAGAAGAGCCTCTGCAACCGCCCTCCCCTAAGCAGCCCACGTGGGACGCCCTGCGCCGCAGGAAGTGCTCCCCTCCGGCCCGGGGTGGTGTTGACGCCGGCTGTCAGAATCTCTCGCGCTGCGTCGCTACCACTTCTGCCCTTGGTTCGCTCGCCACCAAGGCCAGGGCCGCGTCCAGCACCTCGTCCAGGTGCCGGTCGCCGTTGCTCACCACCGCTACCGCGATCTGGGCGCGGCGCGGCAGATCGTTGTGGCCCACCTCCGCGACCGAGACGCGGAAGCGCACGGCGAGGCGGTCGAGTAGGCTGTGGAGGACCTGGCGCTTATCCTTGAGGGTCCGCGCCTCGGGGATGCGGAGGTCAATCGTGAGTAGGCCCACGTGCACTGCCATGTCCGTGGCCTCGGTCGGGACGCCGCCCCCCGGATCCCTGGAAGGGAACCGAAGGCGAATTCGCGGCTGCCCAGATAGCGCTCGCGCGGGACCGGCGTTCGGAAGGCCACAGGGCACGCGCCTAGGCGGCGGAGGCGCCGGCGGTCGCCTTGCGCTCTACTTCTACCTGCGCATAGGCTTCCACTACGTCGCCTTCCTCCCAGCCGCGCCAGTCAGCGACCAGCAAGCCGCACTCGTTGGGCGCCTCCACACTGGCTACGTCGTCCTTAAGATGGCGCAGAGAGGTCAGTTTGCCCTCGTAGACCGTTTCCCCGCGGCGTTTGACTTCGATCCGCGCACCCCGCTGCATACGCCCGTCAGTGACGCGGCAGCCGGCCACCACCCCCAAGCGGGAGATGCGGAAGAGTTGCAGGACCGTGGCGCGTCCCACAAACTGCTCTTCGTAGACGGGCTCCAGCAGGCCGGCTGCGGCCCGCTCGATGTCCTCAAGAATCTGGTAGATCACGTTGTAGAGTCGGATCTCCACCCGGTCGTCAGCGGCGACGCGCAGCACGTGGTCATCGGCCAAAACGTTGTAGCCGATGACAATGGCCTGCGAGGCCGCCGCCAGGGTGATATCCGACTCGGTAATATCTCCGATGCCGGCTGCCACAATGTTGATATCAACTTCGGGCATGGAATCCGACAGTTGCTGCAAAGAGCTCTCCAGCGCCTGAAGGGTGCCCGATACGTCTGCCTTGAGCAGGAGGTTAAGTGTCTTGACCTCCCCGGTATGCAAACCTCGGTAGAGTTCGTGCAGTTGCACCTCGGCGACGCCGCGCAGTTCCCGCTGGCGGGCCTGCTCCGCGTACTCCTCGGCACGTTGGCGGGCTTCCTTGGGGCTGGCGACCGCCCGCACTATCTCCCCGGCTTCAGGAACCGCGGACAGCCCCACTATCTCCACCGGGCGCCCCGCTTCCATCTCCTTGATCGACTTGCCGCGCCAGTCGCGCAGCCGCCGCACCCGTCCGTAGGCGGCGCCAGCCACCACCACGTCGCCCACCGCGATCTTCCCGCTACGCACCAGGACGGTAGCCAGAGCGCCCTGGGCCGGGTCCAACGAAGACTCGATGACCACGCCGGTGAACTCCGCCGCCGGATCCACCCAGAGCTCCTCGACCTCCGCCAGCAGCAGAATGGTGTCGAGCAGATTGTCCAGGCCCTGACCGGTCAGCGCTGAGATCTCCACGACGATCTCGTGGCCGCCCCATTCCTCCGGGACGATCTGGTGCTCCAGCAGCTGCTGCTTGACCCGCGTGGGGTCGGCGTCGGGGAGGTCAATCTTGTTGATCGCCACGATGATGGGCACATTGGCGGCGCGCGCGTGGTTGATGGCCTCGACCGTCTGCGGCATCACCCCGTCGTTGGCGGCTACCACCAACACGACGAAGTCAGTGACCTGCGCCCCGCGCGCCCGCATGGCGGTGAAAGCCTTGTGGCCGGGAGTGTCAATAAAGACGATGCGCTTGCCCCGGTGCTCGATTTCGGAGGCCCCGATGTGCTGGGTGATGCCGCCGTGCTCCGAGGCCGCCACAGCCGTATGGCGCAAGGTGTCGAGCAGGGTCGTCTTGCCGTGGTCAACGTGCCCCAGCACGGCAACGATAGGCGGGGCCTCGACCGCGGTCGCCGGCCGCTCCCCGCGCCGCCGGCGGGCTTCCTGCGCTAGAGTGACCATCCCCGCCTCCTGGCGCGGCGCCGTCTCGGCCTGTTGCAGTTCGCGGATGTGGCGCTCCAGCTCTGCGATGCCCACGACCTCCACCGGCCCCCGGCGCGCGGCCAGGCGCCGCTCCTCCTCGGCTGCTTCCTCCCACTCCTCCGGCTCCCCGGCTGTGACCTCGGCCGGTTTCTTCTCGGCGGCGGCTTGGACTGCGGCTGCTTCCCGTGCTGCCTTGGCTTCCGCCTCCTCCCGGGCGTGGGCTGCTTGCTCGGCCAGGAGTTCGACTACCGCCTGCGCGGTGGCCTCGTCAATGGAGCTAGCCACCGTCACGCCGGTCACTCCCACTTGTTCAAGGGCGGCGACCAGCGCCTCGCTGCGCAGGCCCAGTTTCTTGGCTAAGGCGAAAACTCTGACGCTCGGCAAGTCAGCACACCTCCGGGTGTCATGGCCCGGTTCCCCCGCAGTCGGGTGTTCCGAGACTGGCTACTCTTCCTCCGGCTCTATCTCTAGCGGAATGGCGCCCGCCTCCAGGTCGGCCAGCGTGCCCTCGCCGCCCATGAGCAGCTCGCGGATCATGCGGGCCTGTTCCGGGGTGATCGTGCTGGCGTGGCTGGTAACCCCAATGCTCTCCTCCTGGAGGATCTCCACCAGGTCCTTGCTCTCTACCCCCAACTCGCGCGCCAGTTCATAGACGCGGATGCGGGCCGGCTCGGCCGGCGGCTTCGGGGCGGCCGCCGGCGCCAGCCCGGCTTCCACCTGGGCAGCCCATTGGGCCTCGCTGCGGATGTCAATTTTCCAACCGGTGAGCTGCGCCGCCAGGCGTACATTCTGACCCCGTCGCCCGATTGCCAGGGACAACTGGTCATCGGGCGCAATCACCGTGGCCGAATGGGTATCCTCATGCAGCACGACTTCTTTGACTCGGGCCGGCGATAAGGCGGCCTTGATGAAACTGGGGACGTCCTCCGCCCAGCGCACGATGTCAATCTTCTCGCCCCGCAGTTCATCCACGATCGCCTGCACCCGGGCCCCCCGGTGGCCGACACAGGCTCCTACTGGATCCACCTGAGTATCGTTGGACCACACCGCCACCTTCGACCGCGCGCCCGGCTCACGGGCCACCGACTTGATCTCCACCACCCCCTCGTAGACCTCCGGGACCTCCAACTCAAACAGGCGGATCACTAGCGAGGGATGAGTGCGGCTGACATAGATCTGGGGCCCTTTGGTGGTGCGCTTGACCTCCAGTACGTAGACCTTCAGCCGTTGCCCGAACCGATAGGACTCGCCAGGGATCTGTTCGTAGGAGGGCAGAACCGCTTCCACTCGACCCAGGGCGATGTAGACGTTGCGGCCGTCACGCCGCTGCACCTCCCCGGTCACCACCTCTCCCAGGCGGGCCGAGTACTCGTCGAAGACCATCTCCCGCTCGGCTTCCCGGATGCGCTGCATCACCACCTGCTTGGCGGTCTGGGCGGCGATCCGGCCGAAGTCCGCGGTGTCAATCTCATGCTCTTCGTAGGCCAGCTCCTGCAGGGTCGCGTCCGCCGGCTCCCCCTCTTCCGTGACCGGGAACAAGGGCCGGCGAGCAAACATGCGCACTCGCCGCGCCTGCGGGTCAATCTCGATGCGCACGTCCTCCTGTGTGCCGTAGTGCTTGCGATAGGCCGAAGACATGGCAGCCTCAACCGTCTGCAGCAGAGAGGACATGGCAATGTCTTTCTCCTTCTGCAGTTGCTCCAGCGCCTCGATGAACTCTCCGTCCATTCTTCCCTATCACTCCTGAACTAGCGTAGGTGGCGACCCGAGCCGCGGCGGGCGGCTCCGGGGCGCTCCATCATGGTGCAGGTTTTCG
>CALFVE010000129.1 GCA_937928475.1 uncultured bacterium
TCGCATTGCTTACGTGGATCACGCCGAGGACCTGGGCGGGGCTGAGAAGAGCCTGCTCGAACTCACCTGCCGCCTGGACCGGGCGCGGTTTACCCCCTTGCTCCTGCATACGCGCGGCGCGAAGTGGATGCGGCGCGAACAGTGCGACCACCTGGAGAAGATTCCGGTATTCGCCCCCGGCGGGGTGTTGGAGAGGAAGCGAACGGCGGTGGGAGGGAGCGTGCTCTCCACCCTGCGGGACCTGTGGGCCTCGGCCGGACCGGTTTACCGGGTCGGTCGGGGCCTGCGCAAGCACCGGGCGGATCTGGTGCACACCAACTCGCTCAAGGCGCACCTCTTCGCGGCGCCGGCGGCGCGGCTCGCGCATCTCCCGCTGATCTGGCATGTGCGGGACCTGCTCAGCGAGAAGGAAGGCCTCTCCCTGCTGCGGCAGGCCGCCTCTGCCTTTAAGCCGCGAATCCTCGCCATCTCGGAGGCAGTGGCGCGGCAGTTCGAGGGGTTGCGGGTACGGGTGGACGTGGTTCGCAACGGGGTGCCCCTGGAGCGATTCACGCCGGGCGAGCCGCCACCGGAGTTGTTTGAGGAGTTTGGCCTCACCCGTGACAATGAAATCATCGCCTGCGTGGGGCGGCTGACGCCCTGGAAGGGGCACCGGACCTTGCTGCGCGCTTTCGCCGAGGTGGTGCAAAGCCGGCCTCAGGCCCGGCTGCTGGTGGTGGGGGAGGTGGCCTTCTGGGCGGAGGAATATGAGCAAGAACTGCGTGCGCTGGCTGAACGGCTGGGTTTGGGCGAACGGGTGATCTGGACGGGCTTCCGGGCGGACGTGCCGGAGCTCTTGCGGCTCTGCGACCTGGCGGTGCTGCCTTCCCGCAACGAGCCGTTTGGGAGGGTGCTAATCGAGGCGATGGCCACGGGTAAGCCGGTGGTGGCCACCTGCAGCGGCGGCGCGCCGGAGATCGTGACGACGGAGGAAACCGGACTGCTGGTGCCACCGGAGGACCCGCCGGCTCTGGCGGCGGCCCTGGTGCGCTTGCTGGAGGACGACGCGCTGCGGATGCGCTTGGGGGAGGCCGGCCGGATCCGAGCGCGGGAGCAGTTCGACGTGCGGCGGGTGGTGGAGCAGGTGCAGGCAATCTACGAGGAGATGCTACAGGCCCGGGAGGGATAGCGCAGGCCGTCGCCGTGCCGCTGGCGCAGTGCGGGAGGTGTAGCGGCATCCGCTAGGTTGCTGTTTACTTCTCGTCAGCAGCGGCTGCCATCTCCTGCAGGCGGCGGACCACGGCGGCAATCGCCTCGCCGGGGGTAGAGGCCCCGGCGGTTACTCCCACGGTTCGCACTCCTCGCAGCCACTCATCTTGCAATTCTGCCGCGTCTTCAATATGGTGCGTCGGCGTGCCGGTCCCGGCGCAGATTTCGGCCAGGCGGCGGGTGTTGGCGCTGTGGTAGCCGCCGATGACGATCATCAGGTCCACCTGGCGGGCCAAGCGCAGGGACTCCTCTTGGCGCTTGGCGGTGGCGTCGCAAATGGTGTTGGCCACCACCAGTTCGCTGACCTGGGGCAGGAGGGCGTCCACCAGGGCGCGCAGGGCCTCCAGGGTCTGGGTGGTCTGACAAACGACCGCGACGCGCGAGGGCAAACGCAGAGCCCTGAGGTCCTCGGGACTCTCCACGATGACGGCTTGGCCGCCGGTATGGGCAACGATTCCCTGGGCCTCGGGGTGGTTGGGGTCGCCGAGCACGAGTACGCGGTAGCCGCGCTCGGCAAAATCGGCGGCCTTCTGGTGCACGCGGGCCACGAAGGGGCAGGTAGCGTCGAGCAGGGTGATGCCGCGAGCTTGGGCCTGCTCATAGACCTCAGGCCCGGCGCCGTGGGCGCGGATCATGGCGAGCGCGCCGGAGGGAACTTCCCCCATGCCGGCGCAGACGACCAGGCCCTGGGCGGCGAGGCGCTCCACGACCTGGCGGTTGTGGATGAGCGGGCCGAGGGAGAAGACGCGGGGGTGGTCGCGGGTGGCCTGCTCGGCCATCTCCAAGGCGCGGCGCACCCCAAAACAGAAGCCGGCGTTTTCAGCGAGCAGGATCTCCACGATACGCCTCTCAGATGCGGCGGGGATCACGCCTCCCGGGTCAATACCAAGCGGACGAGGCCCTCCCAGATGTCCGTCCGGGCGGGAAGAGCGGAGGCCAGGGCCAAGGCGCGCTCGGCCAGTTGGTCAGCGTACTGTTGGGCGCCGCGGAGACCGAGCAGGCGCGGGTAGGTCTGCTTGCCGGCGACGGCGTCGGCGCCGGCGGGCTTGCCCAGGGCCTCGGCACTGCTGGTGGCGTCAAGCAGGTCGTCGGTGACCTGGAACAGCAACCCGAGGCTCTCGGCGAAGGCGGTCATCCGGTCCAGGTCGCTCTCCTCGGCGCCCGCCAGGATTGCGCCGGCCCGGGCGGCAGCGACGAAGAGAGCGGCGGTCTTCTTGCGGTGGATGAAGAAAAGCAGATCAGCGTCAGGCGCCTTCTTCTCGCCGGCGATGTCGGCCGCCTCGCCGCCGATGACTCCCTCGGCCCCGACATGGTGGGCGAACTCGGCCACCACGCGCAAGACGCGCTCGGCGGCCACCCCGGCCTGGCGCCCCTGCTCCGCCAGGGCCCCGAAGGCGGCAATGAGCAGCGCATCGCCGGCCAGCAGGGCGGCGTACTCGGGGAAGGCAAGGTGGCAGGCGGGACGCCCCCGGCGCAGGTCAGCATTGTCAATGCAAGGCAGGTCGTCGTGGATGAGCGTCGCCGTGTGCAGCAGTTCGAAGGCGCAGGCGGTGGGCAGGACGGCCGCGCCTGGCAGGCCGTAGGTCTCGGCCGCTTGCATCACCACGAAGGGGCGCAGGCGCTTGCCACCCTGGAGGGAATGGCACATGGCGGCGTCCAAGGGTGCGGCGGCTGGCGGTACTTCCGGCAAATAGCGGGGCAGAGCGAGGTCTACCTGGCGGGCGGTGTCCTCCAGAAGGGCGCGGAGGTCAGGCCAGGCCGGGGGTGTGCCGTCAGGGACAGGGCTCACTGGGCGCACGCCACCTTGAGGACACTATCGTCGGCCGCCTGCGCGACCATCCCGCCGGGGGGAACGATGAGGAAGTCCTCCTCGTTCCAGTCGCCGTTGCACATGGCTTCGAAGTAGCGGTTGGAGCCGGGTAGCTCGGTTAGTTGCCAGCCGTACTGGGCGGCCGCGCGGGCGGCTTCCTCGCGGACGCGAGGGGAATCGGACAGCGGCATGCGGATGTAAGCGGCGGTGGTGTAGTTCTTCTGCCACTGGTTCTCGAATTCGAAGAGGAAGCGGCCGTTGTCTTGCCCGTACTGGGCGATGTACTCCTCCAGGGACTTGCCCAGTCCCTGGCCGTGCTCGGGCAGGCGCAGGGTGCGGGCGCCGCCGCGCTCGATCCAGCCGGCGGTGAAATAGTAAGTGCCGGGATGCCGCTCAAAGTGCCGCTGGTAGGCCTCCCGGGAACCGAGAAACAGGGTAATGCAATCGTGGCAACGGGGCACGACTAGGGGAATCTGCCGGGCCACCAGGCCGGCGGTGCCCCGACTGCACAGACCGTAGCCCAGGACGATTGCCTCGTCCACACTGGGGTCGGTCTTGTCTATCTCCTCTTGCAGAACCGTCGTCATGCGGGAGGGATTATCGTGCAATCCCTTGGTGAGGAAGACCACGTCAATGGTGTGAGGAGACTGCGCGGCGCAGAGGCTGATTTCGCGAAAGAGGATCTCGCAGGCGATGATCTTGAATCTCACAACCGGTACCTCGATCTGTAAGTAGCGGCACGCGCCAGCCGCGGGCCCGGGGCGTTCAGCGGGCGGGGGCCAGGCTAGGCGGGGCCGGCTGGCCGACCATGACGCGAGCCGGCACGGCTTGCTTGATGATGTCTACCTGCACTTTGACGCTGCGCACCCGCTTGTCGTTCTCCCAGGTTTCTTTGGCGCGCACCCGCTTGACCCCTGATTCGCCGGCGCTGACCACCCGCTTCTCGCCGGGGCGCAGAGTGGTAGTCATCACTGTTTCGGCAGGAAGTGCGTAAGGCTTCTCGGTGACCGTCTCTTTGATGCTGACCACCTTGACCGCCGGCACCGAGACTTTGATCTGCACCTTGGTCCCCGGCAGGGGATAGCGGGCGACCGCCGGCACCTGCCGAGCCAGTTCGTTGAGCGGTACGCCCAGACTGCGGGCGACCTGGTCCGGGGTGTCCCCCGCGCGGATGGTGTAGGAACGAGTGTAGGTCGAGCCCTGGAGAAGTTTCCCCACCGCCTGGGAGATGTCAGTCTCCAGCAGCCCGGCGGGAACTTGCACGTCGGCCAGTTCCACCCGGTTGGTGAAGTGCTGTTCGATCAGGGTTGAATTGGGTGAAATGAACTTGGCTTTGAGGGCCTCCAGAGTCTTCTCCGCCAGGTCGCGGCTGGGCAGGATCAGCGCCTGCTGACCGTCCACCCGGATGGCGGTACCGCTCACCAGAACAGTGACCAGCGAGGCCAGTTTGCCCACCGCCTGGTCGGCGGTGAGCACCTCCTTCTCGCCGACCGGCCAGTCGAGGTCTTCCCACTTCTCCCGCAGCACCGCCGTGCCGCCATACTGCTTGCGCATCGGCTCCAGGAGGCGGTCCTGCACCTGTTTGGCCGCCGCCCGGTCCGTGACCAGGCAGACGAGGGTGTCGTTGAGACGAATGGCGCGGGCCACGCGGTGGCGCCCCTTGGCCACCAGGGCGGCGGTAAGCACGACCAGGAGCAGTAGGCACAGGAGCAGGCCGGCGCGATACAGCCGTAGCGCCCGCGTGAGCCGCTCATACCGAAAGTCGCGTTGTTCCGGCCGACCCATGGGCTATCTCCCCGGGGATGAGGGCCAGATGGCCGGTGGCAGGAAGGAATCGGGTGCTGAGATAGCCGGTTGGTCACTGCGGGCGCAAGAGAAGTCGTGCAGAAAACCCGCGCGGGAGGCAGCCCGCCCCGCGCGGCATCCCCGGCCGCGACTTCTCGGCGCCAGGCACTAGGCGGCGCCGGCGATCACCTGACGCAGGTATTCGGCGGCCTTCTCCACCTGCCCTTTGTGCCAGTCCTCGTACTTGACGCCGCTGGCGAAATCCGGCGCCGGCAGGGGAAGATCGGGCCGCAGACCGCGCTTGGTCTTGTCCTCGGGCCAAGGCTCGCCGACATCGTGCATCTTGGGCGTTAGGTAGACGGCGGTGGAGAGCACTAGGGCGGAGTCGTCGTTGAGTTTGATGACGGTCTGCACCTTGGACTTGCCGAAGGTGCGGGTGCCCATTACTTTGGCGCGGCCCCGTTCCTGCAGGCAGCCAGCCACGATCTCGGAGGCGCTAGCCGTGCCCTGGTCCACGAGTACCACCATGGGCAGGTCGGGAGGAAC
>CALFVE010000130.1 GCA_937928475.1 uncultured bacterium
GGGGTAGCGATCCTGGGGGCGGTGGCGGTAGCCACGGTGGCGGGAGCCTGGCGGGTTCGCGTTCGCTTCGATCGCTATGATGCGCAACTGTGGTACGTGCTGGGCATGGTGGTAGCCTTTGGACTGCTGGGGCTGCTGGATGACTTGTCCAAGATGAAGGGCGGCTCCACGCGGGGAATTCCGGCGCGCTATCGTATCCTGCTGCAGATAGCGATAGCCCTGGTGTTCCTGCGGCTCATGCCCCACGGAATAGACGCGACTCCCTTTCGGCTGAGCCCATGGGGCTTCGAGGGGTTGCTCAGCACCTCTGCCTGGTGGGGAGACTTGGCGTGGACTGTGCTGGGCCTTCTGGTGGTGGTTGGCTCGGCCAATGCCGTCAACTTCACGGATGGAGTGGATGGACTAGCCACAACCACGGTGGCGGTCTGCGCCGTGTGCCTGGCGCTGGTCTTGCAGGTTCCCTGGGGTGTGCCGGCGGTGGCGCTGGCGGGGGCGGCAGCCGGTTTTCTCTGGTTCAACGCGCACCCCGCCAAGATCTTCATGGGGGACGTGGGCAGCCTGGGGATGGGCGCCATGTTGGGCGGCCTCGCGGTGGCGACCGACCGGCAGTGGTTCTTCGCCTTTTGCGCGGTGGTGTTCGTCGTGGAGGTGCTGTCGGTAATGCTCCAGGTGGTCTGGTTCCGTTGTACAGGCGGGAAGCGGCTGTTTCGGATGACGCCCATCCACCACGCCTTTGAACTACGCGGCTGGTCAGAACCGCAGGTAGTGGCCCGATTCGGGTTGGTCGGCCTGCTGGCCGGGTGTGTCGCGCTGGGGTGGTATTTCAGTACCATCGGCTCGTGAGTTTAGGGTGCTGCTTTTCGCAGGTTATGGGGACTTCCAGCGGATCTGCACGGGCCTAGCCGTCTTGGCACGGTGGAATTATGGTGGCAAGCAGAAGGACTATTGCGGCTCCCGGCATGGAGGTAGCCAGCAAACGCATCGCGATCCTGGGCCTGGCGCGCAGCGGCATGGCCGCCGCCCGCTTCCTGCTCAGTCGAGGCGCCAAAGTGGTAGGCGCCGACAGCAAGTCCGCCGAGGATCTGGCCGATGAGCGGCACCAACTGCTGGAACTGGGCGGCGAGTTCGTCCCGCACTTCCGAGAGCGCTGGCAACTTGGCCGGGTACACCTGGCGGTAGTAAGCCCCGGGGTCCCCGAGGAGCACCCCGCCGTGCGCGCTCTGCGCGCGGAGGGCGTGCCCATCATCGGGGAGATTGAGTTGGCCTATCGGTTCTGCGCGGCGCCGATGATCGCGGTTTCCGGGACCAACGGCAAGGGCTCGACTTGCACCATGATCGGCAAGATCTTGGAGGCCGCCGGCATCCCGCACCTGGTGGCCGGCAACATCGGCCTACCCCTGATTAGCCAGACCGACCGCACCGCGGAAGTGGACTACGTCGTCGCCGAGGTCAGCAGTTTCCAGATGGAGAGTATTGAGCGGTTCCGGCCTCACATCGCGGTGCTGCTCAATATTTCGCCCGATCATCTTGACCGCCATCCCGATTTCGCGTCTTACTTGCGGGCCAAGCGGCGCATGTTCATCAACCAGCGACCCTCCGACTACGCAGTTCTGTCGCGGGACGATCCCCACGTGTGGTCGCTGGCCGGGGAACTCACCGCGCAAGTGTTCGCTTTCAGCCTGGACCAGCCGCAGGCTAACGCCCGCCTGGAGGAACGGAGGCTGGTGGTGGAGATCATGCCCGGGTCGCCCGAGACGGTGGCCACTCTGGAGGATCTCCCGCTGCGCGGGGCGCACTTCATCCGCAATGCGCTAGCGGCGGCTCTGACCGGTCGGCTGCTGGGGGTACCGCCAGAGGCGATCGCGGAGGGCCTCCGGCAGTTTCACCTCGCCGACCACCTGCTGCAACCCGTGGGCACGGTGCGCGGAGTGCGCTTCATTGATGATTCGAAGGCCACCAACGTGGCGGCTGCGCTGGCGGACCTGGAGTGCCTGGAGCGTCCGCTCATCGTCATCGCGGGGGGCGTCAGCAAGAACGTGGACTTCGGTGAGTTTGGCAGGCGCCTGGCGGAGGAGTGCGCGGCGGTTTGCCTCATCGGAGAAAGCCGGCAGGCGCTGGCGGCGGCCCTGGGCGAGGCAGTCCCTCAAGTGCAGTGCGACAGCCTCGAAGAGGCGGTGCGCCGGGCCTTCGACTTGGCCCAGCCGGGGTACACGGTTGCTCTGGTGCCCGGCTGCGCGAGTTTCGACATGTTCCGCGACCAGGGAGAACGCGGGCAGGTTTTCACGCGCGCGGTACGGGAACTCAGTTACGAACACGCTATGGAGGAGCAAGCAAAGCAGTAGCATGGTAACGCCAGCGCGCGAACTTGCGGCCCGAGGACGGGCCCAGGCAGCGCCCCGGGAGCGCCGCTCCTGGCTGACGCCCGTCGGCCGCCGGTACTTTCTGCTTGTCTATGGCCTGGTGATCATCGGCCTGGTGTTCGTCTTCTCCTCCAGTTATCCCCAGGCCGGCCGTCCGACAGAGCAGGGAGGCGACCCGTACTACTATTTCTGGGTGCAACTGCGCTACGCGCTCGCCGGTCTGCTCGGTATGTTGCTGGTGGCGCGCATCCGGATTGAGCACCTCGCTCGGCTGGCTCCCTGGGGTTTTGCTCTGGGTTGGCTTCTGATGATCGCGGCCGCCATCTGGGGCGGGCGAGTACACGGGGCGGCCTGCTGGCTGCGCTGGCCGGTACCCTGGCAGCCCTCCGAGTTCGCCAAGGTCGCCTATCTGGTGCTGGTGGCCGGTTGCCTGGCGCGCGGGCCGCTGCCCCGGGAGAGCGTAGGCCGCATCTGGCTGCCCGTGTTTGCGCTCACCGCTGGCATGGTGTTCATCTTGCTCTGGCAGCGCGATCTGGGCATGGCCATGCTGATTGTGGGCTTCGCTTTGGGCATGGCGCTGGTGGGGGGAATGCGCTGGGTCTACTGGGTGCCCCTGGCTCTGGGAGCAGGGGCCGCTGGGCTGGTCTTGGCCTGGACGCAGCCGCACGCCCGGGTGCGACTGGAGGCTTGGTTGCATCCTGAGGAGCATGTACCCGGCCCGGGGCTGCATGTCTACAGCATGCTAATTGCCCTGGCTCGTGGTGGCCTGGGGGGGCAGGGCTTGGGCTTTAGTCCCGACAAGTGGACTACTCTGCCCTTTCCGCATACCGATTCGATCTTCTGCGTGATTGGTGGCGAGTTGGGTCTGTGGGGTGGGATTGGCCTCATCGCCCTTGTCGCTTTCCTGGCGATTTGGGCCTTTGCCGTGGCAAGACACTGCCCGCACCGGCTAGGTTTCTTCGTGGCCAGCGCCGCTGGAATGATGCTTGCCTTGCAGGGCTTCATGAACATCGCCGTTGCCACCGCCAGCATGCCGGTTACCGGTCTCACCTTGCCCTTCATCAGTGCGGGAGGGAGCAGTCTGATTTCCTGCCTGCTCACGGCCGGTCTGGTACTGTCAGTCGCCGCTGAAGGCCCAGCGCGAGGGGAAGGTTAGGACCTTGCGCATCTTGATCGCAGGCGGCGGCACTGCGGGTCACCTCTCTCCGGGCATCGCCGTGGCCGAACGTCTGGTACAGCAGGAGCCGGAGGTTGCCGTTGACTTCGCGTGCAGCGCTCGGGACCTGGACGCACAGATGCTGGGCGGGGCCGGCTTCGACTACCATCCCCTGCCCGCGGCACCTTTCCCGTACGGCTGCTCGCTGCGCGCGGTGGTCAGCGCCGGCTGCCTGCTTCGCTCCCTGGCGCGGGCCTGGCGGCTGGTGCGACGCTTGCGCCCTCAGGTGGTGCTGGGGGTGGGCGGGCACGTCTCGGTGCCCGTGGTGCTCGCCGCACGTCTGCAGAAGGTGCCGGTAGCCGTGCACGTGCTGGACGCACATCCAGACCGGGCCAACCTGCTGGTCGCTCGCTGGGCCCGCTGGATCACTCTTGCCTTCCCGGAGGCGGCGCAGCATTTCCCTGCCGAGCGGACCGAGTTTACCGGGTGCCCAGTGCGTCGAGCCATCTTGGAAGCCTCCCGCAATCGGGCCCAGGAGCTGCTCGGCCTCGATCCGGCGCGGCTCACCGTGCTGGTGACCGGCGGCAGTCAGGGGGCGCGCCGTATCAATGAGGCGGTGGTGGGCGCCCTGCCTGAGTTGCTGGGGGAACTCAAGGTGCAGGTCGTGCATCTCACCGGTGCGGCGGACTTCGAGCGTGTCGCGCAAGAGTCCGGGCCTGCGGCGGCGCTGCATGGGCACTATCATCCCTTGCCTTTCACTGACGACATCGGCCCGCTGCTCGCCGCCGCCGACTTGGTAGTAGGGCGGGCCGGTTCTAGCAGTGTGGCGGAGGCCCGCGTGCGAGGTCGCCCCCAGATCCTGGTGCCCTATCCCCATGCCGGTCGCCACCAGCTGGCCAATGCGCGCAGCCTGGAGGCCGCAGGCTGCGCGGTGGTCATCCCCAACGAGGAGTGCACACCGGCTACGCTGGCGCGCCAGATCCGGGCGCTGGTCGAGGACGAACCGCGGCGGCAGGAGATGTCCCGCCTGGCGCTGCGCTCGGCTAGTCCTCATGCCGCCGAGCGGATTGCCGCCGGCCTGCTGGCGCTGGCGCGCGGGGATAGGCCGCAACATCGGTGCCGGTAGCCGCAGATGTCTCACGTATCCAGAAGGAGCGCGCGATTGCCTAGTCTTGCTGACTTAGCCGAAGCAGCGGTGGTGGCGGCGCGAGCGGCGGGTGCGGAATGGGCCGACGCAGTCTGTGCCACTTACCGCGACATCGCTGTTGGGGTGGAAAAGAGCAGCCTGCGCGAGTGCGAGACGGCCCGCGAAACCGGCCTGGGGGTACGAGCCTATGTGCGCGGCGGGCGGGGTACGGCGAGCGTGCTGAGTCCCACCCTAGCGCGAGCCCGTGCCGTAGGGCGCCAGGCGGCAGAAATGGCTCGCGCCACCCACGGCGATCCTGATTTCGTCGCCTTGCCCGAGCCTCAGCCGATCCCCGAAGTGGAGGGGCTATTCGACGAGCGGGTGGCCGGGCTTTCAGCGGAGCAGGCAGTCCGCTGGTGCGCCCAGGCGGTGGAGGAAGCGCGGGCCGTCTGTGCTGAGGCCGTACTTAGCGGCGGCGTGCATTTCACCTGGGGCCGACGGGCGCTGGTGAGTTCCACCGGCATCTGCCTGGAAACCGAGTGGACTCGGCTGGGCATCAACTTCTTTGCGGTGATCCGTCGCGGCGACCAGGTGGGCGCCTTCTACGAGTTTGACACGGCGCGGCGACTCGAGGACTTTGTTCCCGAGGGGGTGGCTGAGCAGGCGACTCGGGCGGCTCTGGGCTTCCTGGGAGCGCGGCCAGTGCCCCCCGGGCGCCTGCCGGTCGTGCTGGGACCGCTCAGCGCTGACGCCTTGGTGATGAGCCTGCTGTCGGCAGCCAACGCCGAGAGCATCCAGCGCAATCGCTCCTTCCTGGTGGGGCGCCTGGGGCAAAGTATCGCCGCGGAGGTGCTGACGGTTCACGAGGATCCCTTCATCCCGGCGGGCGTCAGCAGCATGGCGGCAGACGGAGAAGGTGTGCCGAAGCAGCGCCGCACTCTGATTGACCGTGGTGTGCTCACCACCTACCTGCACAACTCCTATACGGCCAATAAAGCGGGCGTGCCCAACACGGCACACGCCCGGCGCTCCGGC
>CALFVE010000131.1 GCA_937928475.1 uncultured bacterium
CTCCGGGGTTTGCAGGAGGCCTGCAATTTGCTCCAGCGTAGCGCCCTGCGCCGGGATGCTCCCCGCCTTGAAAGACACCGCCGGCGCAAAGGCGAGGTTGGTGCCTGCGCTGGCGCAGAGCGCGTCCGTGGTCGCGTCGCCGAAGGAGGTCTCCCCCCGGTCGCTGCCCACGGTGCTCAGTTCGCCGTTGTCCACCGCGTATACGTAGTACGCGGCTACCAGCAGGCCCAGCAGCGCCGCTCCCGTGATAATCCGCCAGTTGGTTTTCATCGCTCTCACTTGCTCTCTCCCGCCGAACTCAGAAGATAGGCACGGATGAAGGCATCAAGATCGCCGTCCAGTACTGCCTGTACATTGCTCGTCTCCACGCCCGTGCGCAGGTCTTTCACCAGCGTATACGGTTGCAGCACGTAGGAGCGAATCTGGTTGGCGAAGGAAATCTCGCCTTTCTCGCCGCGCAGCCCCTCGATCTCCTGCCGCCGCCTCTCCCGCTCCCTTTGAGCCAGCCGCGCCTGCAGCACCTGCATGGCCGCCCGCCGGTTGGCGTGTTGCGAACGGTCTCCCTGCGACGAAACCGTAATTCCCGTCGGCAGGTGGGTAATCCGCACCGCCGAGTCGGTCTTGTTGACATGCTGGCCGCCGGCGCCGCTGGAGCGGAAGGTTTCCACCCGCAAGTCCTCCGGCGGGATGGCGATCTCCTCCTGCTCCGGCACTTCCGGAATGACGTCCACGGAAGCGAAACTGGTATGCCGCCGCTTCGAGGCGTCAAAGGGTGACAGGCGCACCAGCCGATGCACTCCCGCCTCCGCTTTCAGATAGCCGTAAGCATAAGGCCCGGCCACGCGGAAAGTAACGTTGCGCAGCCCCGCTTGTTCGCCATCCACCGAAGACACCAGTTCCACCTGATAGCCTCGCTCCTGCGCCCACATCTGGTACATGCGCAGCAGCATCTGGGCCCAGTCACAGGCCTCGGTCCCGCCCGCTCCCGCCGTGATGGTCACGATGGCGTTGGCCGCGTCATACGGCTCGCCGAGAACGGCGGCCAATTGTAGTTTCTCAAACTGCTTCCGCGCCTCGGCCAGGCTGGTCTCCAACTCCGCCTCCAGTTCCGGCTCCTCGCCGTCGCCCGCTAGTTCGACGAGAACGGGTAGGTCCTCCAGGCGCTTGCGCAGGTCCTCCCAGGGCTGCAGGCTATCGCGCAGGTTGCTGATCTGCTGCATGAGTTCCTGCGCCTGCTCCGGATTATCCCACAGATCGGGCTTCTCGCTGGCCTCCACCAGTCGGGCCAGTTCCTGCTCGCGCCGGCTCAGGTCAAAGGCGATCCCTCACTTCGGCGAAGGATCGGGTCAGCGCTTCGACCTCTTGCACAACCTCGGGCGATACCATTGCATGTTTTCCTCTATTCTTAGACAATCGGGCCTGCACATTGGTTGCCGACCTCGCGGCCGGCAAGCAAATACAAGATACCACAGGCAGCCCCGTGGCTCAAGGCCGGCTCTCGCGGCGGCTACGGCGTCCCGCCCTGCGCCTCGGGGAACCCGCAGGCAGCCCCAGGTGTCTGAAGACTGCGCGCCCGAGCCGCGGCCGTCGTCATGCCAGGCAACACACGGTAGGCATTCTGGGATGAAACACAACGCCGGACTAGCCGTCGCAACACTAGGCTTCACAGTACTGGCCCTTGCGCTTATGGCCCCGCCCGCCCGCGCGGGGTTTCCCTACAACGGAGGCTTTGAGCAGATAGACAAGGGGCTCCCGGTGGGCTGGACCGCCGAGGGGACCTGGCTGGTCGAGGGTCAGAAACCTTACGCCGGCAAGAAATCAGCGCTGCTCCCGGGCGAGGCCTCCCAGGCAGGGGATCGCCTGGTGAGCGCCGGGTACCGCTTCGCTCGACGGGGCGACGTGCTCACCGTGCATCTGGCCTATCTCAGCCCGACCGGCGGGGTCGTGGTAGGACTGATCCCCTGTGACGCGCTGGGGGCGAGGGTGGGCAGGTGGAGCGTCTGCTCCTCGCTGCCGGCGTCCCCCAGTTGGCAGGTGCAGGAGGTGAAGTTCGCACTCACCCCAGAGGCCTTCCCGGAGGGCGCGGCCGCCGTACGGGTATACGTGGGAGCCGAACAGGACGCGGTTAACGCCTGCTTCGACGAGGTTCGCCTGAAAGGCGGCAGCGGGGACGCTCCGATTGGTGGCCGCCTTGCCGCCGGCGGCGAGGCCTCGGCACGGCCCAATCTGCTCAGGAACCCGGACTTCGACACCAGACCGGACGGAACTCTGCCCGGTTGGTTGCTGCTGGCTGCGCCCGGCTTTGCCGATAGTTGCGAGACGGAAACCGACGGCGGACTGGTGTTGCGCTCCGGAAAGCAGCCCCTGGCCTGGATTTCTGTCCCGGTAAGCGCCGATCTGGCCTTGCCTTACGAGGTCAGCGTGGCCTATCGCGAGATAGCCCCGCCCGGCTTCTCGGTGCTGGCGCGAGTTCGCGATCCCGAGGAGCTCGGCGACGTGTGGATGCAAGAGGCGGCTGCCCGGCACCCGGGTGACGGCGGCACGATTGTCTGCCGTCTTCCGCGATTGAGCTCGCAATCCCAGACGGCGCTGATAGAGGTGGCCCTGCTGTTGGGTCCCGGCGACGGCCAGAGGGTGGTCGTGACCAGCGCTGCCCTGCGACCCGAGCCGGTCAGCCTGTCGGTGCGCCCGGTGGCTATGACCGGGGAGTTCGCCCATGTCAAGGACGTGCAACTGTTCATCTCGGCAGTGAACAACACCGACCGGCCCCTTCGCCCTACGGCTCACCTGAAGGTGCTTGACGCAGAACAGAAAGCCGTGTTCTACGAGCCGCGCCCGGTGAAGATTGGGCCGCAGAGCGCCGGCTATTTTCCGGTCAAGCCCAAGCTAACCCGCCCCGGCGACTACGTGCTGCTGGTGCGCTTGCTAGAGAACGGCCGAGACCTGGGCAGCACGACCTATGCCTTCCGGGTCTCGGGAGAATAAGCGAGACGGGCAGGGGTAGGCGCCGGTTCGGCTCTGTGCCGGTCCGCTTCTTCCCGCTCGCCTTCGACGGTGAAAACGCCCAGCCGCAAGAGGCCCCGCTCGCGGCTTTCTGCCTAGCTGTTGGCCTGCCTCGGCCGGCTAGAACTTGCGCTGCATGCGCAGCACGCCGACGTCCGCGGCGGGCTCCAAACCCGGCTCCGCTTGCGCCTGCGCGTCGTGGTAGACTAGGCCGCCTGTTATCTTTACCGCCACGCGGGCATCCTCGCGCCCGGCTAGGCGGCGCAGTTCGGCCTCAAAGCAGCCCTGCGCGTTCGCCTTCCCGCTCCAGCGGTCGTAAATTTCCTCGCCATAGCAGACGGTGATCTCTACCGGCCACACCTCCGAATAGACCCCCAGCGCGTCTTGCCACACCGGCGGCGCCACTCTCCCGTAAACCCAAAGGGCTTCGCTGCTTTCGGCCGGCGTTCCCTCAATTCCCTGGGCGAGGCCAAGCCCCGTCACTGCCAGCAGTGCCAATCCGAGGATGGTGCCACGGGACATGAGCATCCCCTCCGGGAAGGACAGGTCTAGCCCCTTTATTTTACCTTGCATGGCACATGACAAAACCTTGAGCAAATAATTCTGGTGCAAGGACACGAGGGCCGTGCGGCGCGCACCTGTGGTGCCCCCAGGACGACTGTGCGCCGGACCTTCTTGCCTGCCGTCCTCGCGGGACCGTGAGCGGTGCGACTGCCTTCTTGTCCCCTCCCGCAGGAAGAGGACTCGGGGCGAGGCAGCGCAGGGGTAAGCGTGTGTTACACGCGGCCATCCGACAGCCCTTTCCCCAGGACCGCGTTGACAGGGTCTCCCGGCCCGGCTTATACTCGGCCTGAGCACCGAACCGCGTCGGCCGAGGTGACGGTGATGGTTCCCTCCGGAGACCCGGACCGCGAAGAACTCCTGCGCCGCATCGCCAGGCTGGAGGCGCAGGTGGCGGCGCTGCAAAGCCGGACGGCGACCGGCACGGCTCACGAGTATAAGAGCAAGGCGCGGATCGGCAGTTGGCCGCTGATACATATCGCCAGCGGCATGGACCCGGTTACCGGCAAGCCGCTGGTGGCTCGCGGAGTCATCGCCTTGGGCAATGTGGCGATCGGAGTGTTGGCCATGGGAGGAGTAGCCTGCGGCGGGATTGCCGTCGGCGGCTTCGCGTTGGGTCTGATCAGTTTCGCAGGCATGGCCCTGGGCTTGCTCATCAGTTTCGGGGGGCTTTCGATGGGCACGGTGGCCATCGGCGGCCTCGCGGTGGGCTGGCTGGTCTGGGGCGGAGTCGTGCTGGGCTACTATGGGGCCGGCGGGGCGGCGGCCGTGGCTCATTCCCTGGATGAGTTTCTTCGCAACCCCGCAATCCCCGAGTTGCTGCGTCGCTTGATTCAAGCGTTGCTGGAGGCGGGGCGTGGCTAGGCGGCGTACCTTGGCACAGGCGGTTTCCCTGCGCGGCCAGGGAGTGCGCAGCGGTCAGCAGATAGAGGTGCGGATCGAGCCCGCGCCTTGCGGGGAGGGCCTCCGTCTGACTCGGCGCGACTCCGGCGAGGGCTGGCCGCTGCATCTGTCCGCTGCCTTCGTCGGCTCCGGCTGCACGGCGGTAGGCACTCCTCAGAGTCACGTCGCCTATGTGGAGCATCTGCTGGCCGCCTGCGCGGGGCTGGGCCTGAGCGACGCTCACGTGCTGGTGGATGGCCCGGAAATTCCCCTCTTGGACGGTAGCGCCTGGCCCTGGGTCGAACTGCTGGGCGAAGCTGGCCTGGAGGAGAGCGAAGTGGAGAATCCGCCGCTGGTGGTCGCCGAGCCGGTGATCGTGCAGGACGGCCTGGCCTTTGTACTGGCTCTGCCCGCCGAAGAGGTGGTTCTCACCTACATCCTGGACCATCCTCACCCGCTCATCGGGAGGCAGTGGGCGGAGTTCCGGCCCGCCGAAGAGGACTTCGCGACCGCTTTGGCCCCGGCGCGGACCTTCATCACGGAAGCCGAGGTGCGCGCCGCGCAAGCGCAGGGCTTGCTGCGAGGCGGCTCGGAGGCCAACGCCATCGTGATCTACGAGGACCGGCTCTCGGCGGAGCCGGGCCTCCCCGCGGCCTTCGCGCGCCACAAACTCCTCGACCTCTCCGGTGATCTCTATCTACTGGGCCGACCCCTGCAGGCGGCCCTGACCGCTTGCCAGTCCGGGCATCGCCTGAACCACGCACTGGCGCGAGCCCTGCTCGCCTCGCAAAGCCTAGAGAAGCCGTCGGCAAAGGAGTGACCATCATGCACACCCGCCTGTTGCTCTGCACGCGGCTGCTCCCCGCCCTGGTGCTTGTCATTGGCACCTCCGTTCTGGCTCAGGGGCCGCCGGTTACCGGGCCCCTGCTGACTCTGGAGGGCAACCCCGTCAACTTGACCCCGCCGCCTCTGCGCATGGCGGGCGAGGTCTTCGTCCCCTTGCAGGGCTTCGCCGACGCGGTGGGCGCCGCAGCGGAGTTCGACCGCGGGCGAGACCTGCTGCGGCTCACTCGCAATCAAGTCCGTGTCTCTCTCTGGCTGGGCCAGAGGTCGCTGGCAGTGGGCAGCGAGCCGCCGCGCACGATTCCGCTGGCGCCGGTTTTGGTCGGGGATACCCCCTATCTGCCCCTCTCCCCGGTGGTCGCTGCCTGGGGCGGGCAACTTACCTGGGACCCGGCCACGGAAACCGCAGCCCTCACCTTTCCGACCCCCGGCCGTCGCATAACGGGCATGCTCTTACAGATCTATGAGGGGGAACCGCCCGTCTTCCTGGTGCAAAGGGAGCCGGGGCGCCCGGGTTCGGCCTACGTGGCCGCGGCAGGCATTGCCTACCTGCGGGCCAAGCAGGGCGAGAACCCTCAGCCAGTGGGGAGGCAGGATTTGCGCCTGGGCGACCAGGTGGAACTGTTTCTCGACAACCGGAGCCGGATCACCGAAATCCGCGCCTTCTATCAGGAGAAGGCGGGGCAACTGCAGGCCCTGGCCGAGGACCGATTGGTGCTCGCGGACGGCACAGTGCTACATCTGGCCTCGGGCGTGCAGGCGCGCACCCCTCAGGGCCAGGATCTCGACCTGGCGGCTCTGACCCCGGGAGCGAACCTCACCGTGCGCTACAATCCCGCTTTTGGACAGGTCTGGGAGATTATCGCCGAGCCCCCGGCCCAGCCTGCGCAGGAACTGAAGATTGTGGCTGTCAATTTAGTCAACTACACCCGACCCTTACGCGCCGGCGAGACCCTCAACGTCCGCATTCTGGGCACGGGCGGCGCCACGGTACGTTTCCAGATCGGCGAGGCGTACCGCAACCTGCCCGCGAGGGAGGATCGCCCCGGCCGCTACGTAGCGCAGTTTACCGTGCCCGCCAACGCCAATGTCACCAACCAGCCGGTCACCGCTTTCCTCGAGAAGGGCGGTCGGCAGGCGGAGCCGCTGACCTCCCTGCAGACAGTGACCTTCGACACCACGCCGCCGGGGATCGCTCGCCAGACGCCCGCTCCGGATAGCCAGATTACCAACCGCGAGCCGGTGCTAGGCGCGACCTTCGATGATGCCGGCAGCGGCGTAGATCTGGCCAGCGCTGCCTTTTCCCTGGACGGCGACCCCGTGGAGGCACCGGTCGTGACCACGCGGGGGAAGGCGGCTGTGCAGGCGCCGCTGCTCGAGCCCGGCCTTCACCGTGTAGAGTTTTCCGTCAAGGATCTGGCCGGCAACGAGCGGAGCGCCCGCTGGTCGTTCCGCATCTTGGCTGAGGCCGAGCCGGCCCTGCTGGGGGTCACCCACAACGGCCTGCGACGCCTGACGGAGCAGGACACGCTGGAGGTGTTGGCTCGCAGCACCTCGGCGCTGACCAATCCCGTGGCGGACCTGGGGACCTGGAAGACCGGCTTGCCCTTGACTCGAGTGCCGGGTGCAGCGAACTTTGTATACCGCCTGACCTACCCGATCCAGCCCGGCGACCGGCTCGACGCTGGTACAGTCACCGTGCGCGCGCGCGACCGCGCCGGCCGCAATGTCCAGATGGCGGCCACCTATCCGCTGAGCATCATCACCGGCCTGCCCACGGAGCTTCGGATTCTCCAGCCCGCGGAAGGATCGGTAACGCCGCGCGAACTGGTGCTCTCCGGAACCGCGCCGCCAGAGTCCCTGCTCCGCGTGACCATCAACTACACCACCAGGTTCCTCATCGAGATCAGCGGGGAGGTCACGCGCTTCACCGTCCAAGCCGGCGAGGACGGCACCTGGCAGATCGACCCCGTGGATGTCCGGCTTCCGCTGTTCGGCATGGCGGACAAGTACCAGGTTGTGGTTGAACTCCTCGACGCCGGCGGCGCGACCGTCGCCACCCAGACGCTGAATCTGAAGGGGAAGTAGCGGAGAAGCGCGCTATGCCGTCGCGACTGAGTCTGGGCACAGAGGCGGCCTTGCTGCCGGAAGTGCCGGTGCCGCGGGCCGAGGGGTGGTACGGCCTGTGGCGCGTAGTCGGGCAGGTGTTGGCTTACCTAGGCCATGAGTACGGCTACGCAGACTTGATGGCGGCGAGCGGAGCGGCCTTCGCCTGGCTGGGGCCGTGTCGGGTGGTGGGGAGTCGCAGGGTGCAAGGCGGAAGAGGAGCAGGTGAGGTCCTTCGCCTGGCAATGGGGCTGAAAGCGCTCGGGTTCCCTCGCGCCCAGGTGCTGGAAGGGCCGGCGGGCTTGCCCGGTGAGGAGATCGAGCGCCTGGTGCGTGAGGAAACGGACCAGGGCCGGCCGGTAGTGGCGCGGGGGTGGGCGCCCGCCGCGAGGGGGCTAGCGGTGCTGGCGGGCTGTGCTCCTGGTGGTCTGGTCTGCGGCTATCCCGAGCAGGCCACGGCTGGGGAACCCTATCTGGCGGCGCCTGCTTCGGCGGAACTGCTCATCGCCCTGGGGCCGCCCAGTCTGGTGGCCGGTGCAGACGTCTTTGCGGGGGCCGTGCGAGCGGCGCGGGCCTGCTGGGAGGAAGAGCGGCCTGGCTGCGCGGACGGCTACCGCGCTTGGCTGCATCTGCTGACGGTGGCGCCGGCCTCAGCGCGGCGGGTGCCCGCAGACCTGGCGGAGGCCCTGGGGGCTTTACTGGAAGCGCGCAGCGCGGCGCATGACTTCGTGACCGCCCGCCTGGGCGACTTGCCCGACCTGTCTGCTGCCTGGGCGGAACGAGCGGCCGATCGATACGGGCGATTGCTGGACCTGCTGGAGCCGCTGGCGGCGGAGGCGGCCGGACCTGGCGCGCTAGTGCTGTGGGCGCAGGAGGAGTGGCGCGACTCTGCCCGCGAGCGCCTGGAGGCGGGCGGCGAGCTCGACGCCCAGGCGCTGGGGTACCTGCGTCGGGCCGCAGAGGCCGACTACGCGCCCGAGGAGGAAGTCTTCGAGGGCTAGCGGTTCTGAGCGGAGGTCTTGGCGAGTTTCTCGCTCTTGCCGCGGCCGAGGCTGCCTCGATAGCCCGCAGGGGGATCAGGCAGGCCGGGCCTCCGGCGCAGGCTGCGAAGCGTGTGGCGCCGGGCAGAACGGACCCCACCCGGCGCTTACTCCCGCTCCGGCCTGCTGCGCTCACCTCGCGTTGCCGTTTTCCTCGTAACGCACCTCGGACAGCCTCAGCACGTTGTACAGGCACACGATCGCCGCCGCCAGACTCAGGCCGAAGCCGAGCAGGAAGCGGTCGGCGCGACCGATAAGCAACGCGCCCAGCAGGGGCGCCCAGGCCAGGGGCACATTGAGGGTGGAGAGGAAGCCCAGATAGGTGGAGCGCTTGCGGGGCGGAGCCAGTTCCAGCAGGTAGTTGTTGGCACCCAGTTCCAGGCCCCCCGTAGTCAGGCCGAGCAGGACGAATACGGCCAGAAGATAAACCACCGAGGCTTCCAGCGGCAGCCCCAGCACGTGAATCACTACCCGCTCGGGAGTGAGAGGCGCTGCCAGCATGGCCAGCGGCACCGTCAGGCACAGACAGGAGGTGATAATGAGGAGCAAGCGGTTGCCCCGGGCGTCCGAGATGTAACTCCAGGCGAAGGAAGACAGGCTGTAGGCCAGTTGGCGGGCGATGAGCATCATGCCCACCGCGGCGGCCGCCACGTGCATGTGCTTGAGGGCGTAGGGCACGATGAAGGGCCCCACAATGGCCATGGATAGGCCATAAGCCAGGTTGGCGCGGAGCAGCCGGCGGTAGTTGGGATCGCGGCGGAACAGCCGAGGGCCCCGCCGCAATTGAACCAGCAGCGGGACCTGGCGTCTTTGCGCCGCGGCCGGCGGCTCCTCAAAGAGGCAAAAAGCCCCGGTCCCCAAGGCCGTCGCCACGGTCGCCCACAGAGCGAGCACCCCGTAGTTCTGGGGGAAAGGATAAGGACTGGTCTCTCCGAGCACCGCTCGCACGTAGAAGCCCGCGCCCACGCACAAAAGACCTCCGGTCAACTGGCGGATGCCGAAGAAGCGCCCGCGCCAGTCGGGCGGGACGGTGTCGCTGACGATGCTCCAGAAGGGGATAATGCCCACGCCCCCGCCTACGGAACGCAGGAAGAAAGCGCCGGTGACGATCAGGAACAGAGCCAGGTTCGACAGGCCCCATCCTCTCACCAGCACCAGCCCCAGCCCCAACCAGGCGACGGTTCGCGCCAACGCCGACACCCGGTAGTAGGGCAAGCGCCGGGGGTGGGTCTCCAGACGGTTCGCCAGGGCTACCGCCGGCCACTGGGTGGCGGAGTTAATCACCGAGGTCACCAGGCCGACCCAGATGACATTGCCGCCCATCAACTGCACGATGAAGGCGGTCAGCACGGTGCCGGTATCCAGGAGCGCCAGTCCCAGCATGGTGACGGCGCCATTGACCAGACCCAATAAGAAGTTGCGTCGCGACAGGGCGATTTCTTGGTGAGCCATGGTCAGTCGCCCGCCGGCCGCGGGAAAGCGCAGATCCTCCCATCTACCAAGCCTATCAGGACCAGCCGGTCGCTGAGCGCCATCGAGCCGCCGGCGGGCGCCGGCAGGCCCCGGTGCCACAGGAGCGCGCCGTCGCTCACCCGCAGGGCCAGCGCTTCCTGGCCGTAGG
>CALFVE010000132.1 GCA_937928475.1 uncultured bacterium
TTCGGCACCTGCTTCTGCACCGGCGGGCTGTAAAACTCCCCTGCTGCCCCCACCCAGTACCGGAGAGCCGCTCCGGCCAGGCCCCCCACGATGGGATGCTCGGCGCAACGCACGTGGGCCACGACGCTGGCCTTCCCGGAAGGACGCACAGCGGTACCTCCAAACAAAGTAGGCAGCCCGCTGTCATCCAGAACCAACGCCCGCCCTCCCTGGTTGACGAACTGCTCCAATTCTGCCCACTGTCGCGGCAGTACCCTGGCCCCGCGCGGGACTACCACCACCGTCTCCGAATCGGCGGGCAAAGCGCTTCCTACGCTGTAGCGCAGCGGCACGGCGCCCCCCACGGTCTCCGTCCACGATCCCGGCTCCGGCCATACTAGCACCGGTGCCAGCTTCTCCCAGGCTGTGGCCGATACCGGCGGCACTACCCCCAACTGAAACTCGTCCCAGTAGAGGCGCTCGCCCTCATTCTCGAACAACTCTACCACTAGTTTCCAGGTCCGTGGTTCGTCGCTCGCCGGCATCGGAAACTCCAAGGTGACATCCTTGTGTTCCACTGCCTGCGCACTGAAGGGCACCTGCTCCTCCAGCAGGCGCCGGCCTTCCTCATCCACGACCGCGTAGGCGATCTTTCCCTCGACGTTCCGGAACCGGTCGTTCATCAAGATGAACTCGCGCCGGTAGGTGGCTCCGGCCAGCGCCCCGCCGTTCCACTCCTTGGGCGCCAAGATGGTCGGCGCGAAGCTGCGTTGCGCAAGCTCACGGGCAACTTGGGACTGGTTATAGCCGGCCGGATTCAGTTTCCCCGGCTGCTCATCCGTGTCGTAGATGCCAAAGCGATCTCCGAACGCCATGACCAGCGCGAAATGCGGCTGCCGCCGCTGCTCAATCATGCCCATATACGTGCTCAGCGCCTGGTCGTAGCGATTGTAAAAACCTCGCACATCTTTGGGTAGGTCGGGGTGAATGTACGCCTTATCCCCCAGGCTAGTGCTGGCTGCGGCCACTCCTATGCCCTCCATCCATTCGTCATTCACCCAGGGCTTGTCGCGCTGGTAGACCTGGGCCGGGTTCCAGTAGTACGCGTACCAAGCCCGGCAGCACATCGGGAAGAGATGGTCGGTCTCATAGCCCCAGCCATGGCAACCGTCGAACAAGTCCATGCCGTAAGCTATCGGAAAGTCATGGCTGGAGGTAACCGGACGGGTGGGGTCGAGCGCCTTGGTTCGCTTGGCCATCTCCACTAAGAAAGGCGCGGAAGGGGCCCAGTCCTTCGGAGAGCCCCCGACGAAGGTCCCCTCATTAGACACTGCCCAGATGATGACGCTGGGATGGTTGCGCGAGAGTTTCACGTACTCCAGCCATTGCCGGCTGGTCTCTTCCCACCAGGCGGGGTCACTCTCGTTCGAGGCCCCCGCCGTCAGCGGGCTTTGCACCAGCAGGGTGAGGCCCAACTCATCCGCGGCGTCCAACACGCATTGCTCCATGGGATCCCAGTGCAAGCGCAGCCCATTGATGTTGTTCTGCTTCTGAAAGGAACTAAGCGTCGCCAAGGCCTGCTCTTTGGTCGCGTTGATCCCGTTATAGCGGGTCCAACTGTGCCCCCGCATCACTAGCGGCTTGCCGTTGAGCAAGAGACGATAGCCCTCTACGGAAAGCTCCCGAAAGCCAAAACGAACCGAGTCCCGATCAAGAGCCTGGTTGTTCGCGCCGGACATCTGCACCCTAAGCTCATACAGATGCGGATCATCCGGCGTCCACAAGCGCGGCTCTTGCCAGCCCCCCTTTGCCACGACGACCGTGCGCTGGCCCGGCGCCAGACTGAACCGGGAGGCGGGCAACCGCTGCGCCGCCTGCCCCTCCAACTCGTAGGCCGTGGCGAACAATGTGCCTGACTGCTCCCGGTCCGTCGCGTTGACCACTTCTACCTCCGCCACCAATTCCCGATTGCGCACCGAGGGCTTCACGAAGATGTCGTCCACATACACCGGCGGCAGGATCAGCAGATGCGCTTCCTGCAGCAGCCCAAGTTGCGTCGGCCACCAGTGGTGCATCATCGTCGCCTTGCCCCAGAAGGTGCCCATCGGATTCTGCTTAGCCGTAATCTTCATGTCCCGAATGATGCACTGGTCATCTTTCATCGCCGAAGAGGCGTTGGTCATCCCCAAGGCAATTTGGTTTCTTCCCGCTCGAAACACCCCTGCAGGCGCTGTGAGGAAGCAAGGACTGTCGTCCCCCAGGTGTTCACCGATGAAAACGCCGTTGACGAATATGCGACAGTGGAACACCGCCGACAGGAAACGAAACTGGAAAACCTTACCTACATCCTCCGGCGCAATCTCAATCTCGCGCACCAGCCACGCACTGTCATGAACATTGTCCGTCCAGAGGCCCGGCGCCGTGTAGGTCTGCCAGGTGTCGTCCACCGCCGGCACCGGCGCGCTCAAATGCCGCCCCTCCACCGGCAACAGCCGCCACTCCCCCATCAAGTCCACACTCTTGCGCTGCGCTAGCGCCGTTCCACAGCCAACCCAGACCAACACCAGCAAAACCACAA
>CALFVE010000133.1 GCA_937928475.1 uncultured bacterium
CGCCGCGCTTGAGCGCCTCGGCGGTTTCCAGCACCCGCTGGTTCTCGGTAACCACGTGCCAGGCGCGGCGGAAGTTCTCCTCGCCCAGGGCCTCGCGGGCTTTGAGCACCATTTCGGTCGAGGCCTGGCGCAGGGAAGGGATCCCGAGAATCCGCGCCGCTTCCTCGCAACTTATCCGTCGTCGGTTGTACTCGGAGTCCACCAGGGAGCGCGGCTTGTTCGTATCGCAGACCACCAGGGAAACGGGGTGGCCTCGCAAGGGGACGATCTCCATCTCGAGGCTATCGCAGTCAATCAGCAGCGCCGACTGGGGGCGGCCGAAGACGCAGGCGAACTGGTCCAGGATGCCGCAGCGCATCCCGACGTACTCATTTTCCGCCCGCTGGCAGGCCAGGGCCAACTCGCGAGGTCGGAGGCTCTGTCCCGCTGCGGACAGCAGGGCAAGCGCCCAGGCTACTTCGAGCGCCGCCGAGGAGGACAGCCCCGCACCTCGGGCCACGTCGGAGTAGATGACTGCATCGAGACCAACCAGCGAGCAGCCCTGCTCGGCAAGCACCCAGGAGACGCCCTGCAGGTACTTCACCCAGCCCTGCTGCGGGTGGTCTTGCTCACGGCCCAAGGTGTATTCCGCAGTTGAGTCCAGGCTCTCCGACCACACGCGCAGGCGGTTGTCCTCGCGGGGTGCTGCTGCCACGACCACCGCCCGGTCCAGGGCCACCGGCATCACGTACCCGCGATTGTAATCGGTATGCTCCCCAATCAGGTTCAGGCGGCCGGGCGCTCGGGTAAGCACCAGCCTCTCGCCGCGCGGCTGCCAGCGCTCGAAGAGCAGGGCACGGGCCCGGCGAAGGGCCTGCTGGGAGTCATAGGCGGCGCTCGTGCTCATCGCTGGATCGGGCTCCTGGCCCCGACGAGGCCTCGCCGGCTGGGAGCCGGCGGCTCGCGCTGATTATAGGAGCCGCCGGCACGGAGGTCAAACCGCGGCGACGGCGAATTCAGGCGGAACCTGGCTGTGTCAAGAAGGATCGCCAGCGGAGTGACGCACCCTGCTCTTCGCTCCGGTCAGGGCAGTCCGCCCCAAACAGGAGAGGGCCGAGAAACAGGGTAACAACGACCCAAGTCCCGGCTTAGGCCGGGTACGGTAGCGCCGGGCCGACCCACGAAACGCATGTACGCCGCGAGGCCCGCCTGCGGCGAGCAGGGCCGCTATCTGACGGCCGCGTGCTTGGGCCTCGCTCGCGGCCGGCAACAGATGCGGGAGGTATGGCATGCCCCAACTAGCAATCAACGGCGGTACGCCCGTCCGCTCCCTGGACGACTGGCCTGCCTGGCCGGTCTTTGACGAGCGAGAGGAGCAGGCGGTGCTGGAGGTACTACGCAGCGGCCGGTGGTGGTTTGGGGATAGAATTCGGGAGTTCGAAGAAGCCTTCGCCGACTTCCAGGATGCACGGTTCGGCGTGTCCTGTGCCAGCGGCACGGCGGCGCTGAAACTAGGCCTGTTTGCCTGCGGCATTGGCGCAGGAGATGAGGTCATTGTGCCGGCGTATACCTTTATCGCCACGGCCGCGGCTCCCCTGCTGGTCAACGCCGTGCCCGTGTTTGCCGACGTCGAACTGGACACCGGCAACCTGGACCTCACCACCGTAGAGTCCCTGATTACCGACAAGACGAAGGCCATTATCCCTGTGCACTTCGCTGGGCTGCCCGTGGACATGAATGCGCTGGGCGAGATTGCGCGGCGGCACAACCTGTGCATCATCGAAGACGCCTGCCATGCCTGGGGCACCAAGTGGCGCGGCAAAGGCGCGGGGGCCCTGGGCGATTGCGGAGCCTTCAGTTTCCAGATGAGCAAGAATATCACGGCCGGCGAGGGCGGCATTCTGCTTACCGATGACGAGGGGCTCGCCGATCGCGCCGCCAGTTACAGCAACTTCGGGCGCATCAAGGAGGGCGCTTTCTACGAGCACTTCCTGGTCGGCGACAATATGCGCATGACCGAGATGCAGGCAGCGATTCTGCTGGTGCAACTGTCGCGCTTGAAGGAACAAACCCTCCGGCGGCAACACAACGCCCGGCTGCTCAACCGGCTGCTCAGCGAGGTCCCCGGGGTCTCGATCATGCGCGAGGACCCACGCGCGGAGCCGCGTTCGTACCACCTGTACATGTTCCGTTTCCGCCCTGAACAGTGGGACGGCGTGACCCGCGACCAGTTCCTGGAGGCGCTGCGCGCTGAGGGTGTGCCTTGCTGGGCCGGCTACCCGATGCCCCTCTACCGCAATCCGCTCTTCCAGCGCCAAGCGAGGGGCCCCGAAGGCTGTCCGCTGTCCTGCCCCTACTACGGGCGGCAGATGGATTACGCGCCGATCAGTCTGCCTCACGTCGAGCGCCTCTGCGCGGAGATGTGCTGGATCGGCCAGCAGTACTTGCTCGCCGAGGAGTCGGCCATTCGCGACCTCGCTGCCGCCGTCGCCAAGATTTGGGAGCACAAGGAGGAATTGCGCCGTGGCTAGCCTGCTGGCTGGATACGGAGAGAGCCTGATCACTCCCCCGCTGGGCCTGGGGCTGACCGGGTATGGTTGTTATCTCGATCGCAAGGCAGAGAGTGTGCTCGACGACCTGAAGGTGCGGGCGCTCGCGCTGGGAGAGAGCGCGGAGCGACTAATCCTGGTCAGTTGCGACCTGTTGGGCCTCACCGTGGAGTTCTCGGACGCGGTGCGGCAGGAGATCGCCGACGCCCACGGGATCGCGCGCAGCCGGGTAGCGCTGGCCTGTACGCACACGCACTCTGGCCCGGCTAGCCAGCACCTGCGGGGCATGCCCGAGCCGGATCCCGCGTACTTGGCCCACCT
>CALFVE010000134.1 GCA_937928475.1 uncultured bacterium
CCCGGATCTTCCCTCATCGGGTCCGGCCGTGTCCACTCATGCTCGCGGTCATACTCGAAGTCCTTGAGCAGCGGATGGCCCACGAAGTCGTCCGGCAAGAGTAAGTGGCTCGGCTCCGGATGCCCCACGAAGGTGATCCCAAACATCTCCGCGATCTCGCGTTCCGGCCACCCGGCAGCCGGCCAAAGCGAAGTCACGCTGGGGATAGTGGCGTTGCGCCGGGGCAAGTCAACCTTGACCACCAGCAGGTCGCCCGTGTAGCCGCGGCAAAGCAAGTACACTACCTGCAAGTGGTCGCCGCGGTCCACGCCGCACATATCGGTTAGCCGGTTGAACGGCTCCTCTAGCCCCCGCAGTCGCTCCAGCAGACGGAGCAGCAGGTCGGGCGTGGTCCGCAGCTCCGGGACTCCGCCCCGCAGGCACCCCTCCACGGTCAAGTTGCCGACCGCCGCTTCCCATTGCTTGGGGAGGGGGTCGAGAGCGGATGCGGCAGTCGTTTCCTGGGGGACTTCCTCGCTCACGGGAGTTCTCGCCGGCGGAAGCGGTACGGGGGTCGTCGGCCCTCCTCAAAGGGACCATCCGCCAGGGACTCCTTCCGGATAAGATCGTGGAGTTTGCGCAAGCCGTCTATGAAAGACTCCGGGCGCGGCGGGCAACCGGGAATGTAGATGTCCACAGGAATAATTCGGTCCACCCCGCGCACCACGCTGTAGGCGTGGTGGTAGAACCGCCCGCCGCTGACCGCGCAGTTGCCTACCGCCACCACGTAGCGCGGCTCGGCCATCTGGTCGTAGAGTCGCCTGATGACAGGGGCCATCTTGAGGGTAACTGTGCCGGCGACCAGCATGGCGTCAGCCTGGCGGGGCGTAGCCCGGTGGAAGATGCCGAACCGGTCCAGGTCGTAGCGGCTGGCCCCGACCGCCATAGTCTCGATCGCGCAGCAGGCCAGGCCGAATTGCAGCCACCACAGAGAACAGGCTCTTGCGGTGTCCAGGACCTTGTCGGCGAGGTTGATGAGGGCCACCGGGACCGGCGCCTCGTGGTAGCGGCGGGCCAACTGACGCAGCGGCTCGTCCGGCGCATGAGGGAGGCGTTCCGGCAAGCGCCGCAGGCTCTCTTCCAGTTCTCTCAGGCCCATTCCAGGTCCCCCTTACGCCAGGCATAGGCCAGGCCGAGAAGTAGAATGCCCAGGAAGACCGCCATCTCCACGGCCGGGTAGAGGCCCATCCCGGCGGCGCCGCTGAGCCGCCTGTACACCACCGCCCAGGGGAGCAGGAAGATGGCTTCGATGTCGAACAGGACGAAGATCAGAGCGATGACGTAGTAGCGAACGAAGAACTTGCTCCAGGCCTCGCCCCAGGGGATGATACCACACTCGTAGGTGAGCAGTTTCTCGCCATAGAGGTCGGCCGGGCGCAGGAGATAGGCCATGACCAGAGCCGCCAGCGCAAACGCCGCGCTCATTACGATCATGGTCGCGACCGGGCCATAGTAGATGGCCAACATGGAGGAATGCCCCCGGAGAAGCCGCTCGTGGAGGCCGGCTGCACTCGCCGTGCACGGCAAGCCACACACAAAAAGGGCTCAGCCAGCCGGCCTGAGCCCCGCTCAACTCCTCGGCGCGAGGAGCCCGCCCCGCGTCACGTCCTGGCCACACTTCGACATGGGGAGTATACCTGAGCAAACACCCGCTGTCAATCGCCCTTGTGCCCAACAGCACAAGCCGACCTATAAACGCCTCGCGGCGCGGGCCGTCTGCCGCCCACTGCTGCGCACCCGGAACGCCAGGACGCACTGCCTTAGCCTCTGAAATCCCGCCCCCGTGCTGGCTGTAGCACTTTCCGCTATCCACTATCCGCTGGCCGCTGCCACTACCCGCTAACGACAAGAAGAGAAGCAGCCGGATTCACCTCGGGGCGGAATGAATCCGGCTGCCGTTTGCTCCGCCTGGGCTGCGACGACGAAACCTGACTGCGACTAGGCGGCGCGAAGCCTGATTCGCCGGAGGAGGCGCCGCTGGAGGAGGCAAGCGCTGCGGCAGTCCTGGTTGCGACTAGTGAAATCGGTGGCGCTTTGTCTAGCGCTAGGCGGCAAAGGCTCGTCAGGCTTACACAGCAACATACCACACTGCCGCGTCTCTGTCAATACTCCGGGGAAGGTTTTTTCGCCGATGTCCCCCTCGCCGGATTACTTCTCCCTAGGGGCTTGTTGGGGTTGAAGCAGGTACATCCACCTACGTCGAGAACTTATCGCTGCGCAGCGCGTCTGACAGTAGAGTTGCTGTCGTGCACTTCTGTCGGTGCGAGGTGTTTGCGTTATGAGAACCTGTGCGGTGGCCGTCCTGGCGGGAGCACTAGCGCTGGTCGCGACTGCATACGGCTGCATCCCCAAGGCCGGGTCCGGTGCGGACCGGCTCCCCTGGCAGCACGCTCTCTCCGAAAGTCTGAGCCAGGCGCGGCAGAGCGACAAGCCGGTGGTGGTGGACTTCTGGGCGAGTTGGTGCGGCCCGTGCCTGCTCCTGGGTGAGCGATCGTTTCCGCATCCCCGCGTTCAGTCCCTGCGCGACCGGGCGGTGTGGGTCAAGGTGGACGTGGATCAGAACCGGCGAGTGGTCGCCCAGCACGGGGTCAGCGCTTTCCCCACCATCCTGGTCTTGAATAGCGTCGGGCAGGAGGTGGACCGCCTGGTCGGGTATGTTGACGGCCCGACTTTGGCGGCCTTCCTGGAGGGGGCTCTGGGCAAGGCCAAGCGGGGGACAACCTAGCCACGGGAGGAAGAGAACAGCAATGGCCTACGCGCCGGAACAGCAGATCTGGGTCACTACCGCCAACGGCTTCGAAGGCTATCGCATTACCAAGTACCTGGGGATTGTCCGGGGCATTACGGTGCGCTCGCGAGGTGTGCTGGGGCAGATCGGCGCGGGCTTCCAGCGGATCGCGGGGGGCAACATCACCCTGTACACCGAAATGTGCGAGCACGCCCGGCAGGAAGCCTTCCAACTCATGTGCCAGCACGGCATTGAGAAAGGCGCCAACGGCATCGTGGCCATGCGCTACGATGCCACCGAGGTTGGGGAGGGCACCACCGAGGTCTTGGCCTACGGCACGGCGGTTGTGATCGAAGCCGTGCCTCCGCGAAGCGCCTAACCGGAGCCTCTCGCCTCGGTCTTCGTGAAAGCCTACGCTTATCGGCCAACCTGCGGGAGCGTTGTCTTGGCTCCCGACGATTCCTCTGCCTAGCGCTCCCGGGAGGATTTCATCATGCACCCGCTAGCCTTCACCTTTGCCCTACTTGCCGCCGTTCTTTGGGGAGCGTCGCCCCTTTTTGACCGCGTGGCGATGAAAGATCTCTCGGCTTTGGCTGGTTTGACCGTGCGTGTGGTGGCGGCGGCCGTGATGGTGGCGGTCTACGCCGTTTTTGCGGGCACCTGGAGGGAGATCTGGGTCGCTCCGCGCTCGGCTCTCCTCTTCCTGCTGGGGAGTGCCTTCTTTGGCGCAGTTACCGGCCAGTTGGCCTATTATGCAGCCATCCGCTACGATGAGGCCTCCCGCGTGGTTCCCGTGTCTGCTGCCTACCCGCTGATCACCATGGTGCTGGCCGTCCTCATCCTGCGCGAGGGCCTAACCGTCTACAAGGCGGCGGGTGCGGTGCTGGTGGTGACCGGGATAGTGATGATTAGGGGGTTTCGCTAACCGGCGGGCAGGTTACAGATTGCTGTAGCCCCCCGCGCGCACCAGGGCAGCCGCAATCGCCGCCAGGCTACTGCTCTCCCGCCACTCGGTAGGCCTCGTTCCGGCTGAGGGAGGCGAGCAGCTGCAGCACCTGGGCAATGGTTCGGCGGGAAACTCCGGCGGCGATGAGCAGGGCTACCGCCTCCGCAAGCTGCTCTTCATCCGCTGCCTGTGTGTCCCTGGCGCGCGCTCGATCCGCCGCGCCCTCCACGACCAGCGTGAACTCCCCCCGCACCTGCTCTTCGGCCAGCGCTTGGGGAGCCTCCGCCGCCAAGCAGTCCACCACCTGCTCGAACTGCTTGGACATCTCTCGGGCAATCACGAGGCGCCGCTCAGGCACCAGGGCCGCCAATTCTCTCAAGGTGCCGCGCACCCGCCCCGGCGCCTCGAAAAGGATAACCGGCAACTCCTGGGTAGTCCAGCGCCGGAGAAATTCGCGCCGCTCGGTCGGCTTGCGGGGCGGGTAGCCGGCGAAGACGAAGCCGGGCGCCTCCAGCCCGGCGACACTGAAGGCCGCAGCCGGCGCGCTGGGCCCAGGGACGGGCACAACCTTGATGCCGGCCTCGCGCGCGGCCCGGACTAGTTCCGCGCCGGGATCGGAGACGCCGGGCGTCCCGGCGTCCGAGACATAGGCAACCGACTGGCCTTGCCTCAGCAGGTCAACCAGTCGCTTGACCTCCTGGGCGCGGCTGTGCGCGTGTAGGCTGCGCAGCGGAGTGTGGATGCCGTAGCGAGAAAGGAGTTTGCGAGACCGCCGGGTGTCCTCGGCGGCGATGAAGTCAACCTCTTGCAGCACCCGCACGGCCCGGAAGGTGAAGTCCTCCAGATTCCCCAGTGGAGTGGCGACGAGGAAAAGGACGCCGGGTTGAGGCGGATCGCGCGAGATCATGCCTGGCACCCCGGCCCGGCGGCATCAGGGGCTGAGCCGCGGGGCGCTTGCTGGGCCTCACGCCTCCCAGTCTCGCGGATAGCGGAAGTCTCGGTCTACGGAGCGCCGCGATAATTTCGCCACCGGGGGGAGGCGCCGCTTGAACTGCGACTGGCGTACCATGTTCCAGACCCGCTTCACGAAAGCCTCGGAGAAGCCCTTGGCCGCCACTTCCTGGGGTCGCAGGCGCATGTCAACCAGCCAATACAGCGCCCGGTCCACTTCCTCGTAGGTGAAGCCCAGTTCGCCTTCGTCCGTTTGTCCCGGCCATAGGTCGGCGGTCGGTGCCTTGGCGACAATGCGCTCCGGCACACCCAAGTGCCGCGCCAGTTGCCGCACCTGCGTCTTGTACAGGTCACCCAGCGGATTGACGGCGCTGGCCATGTCGCCCCACAAGGTAGTGTAGCCCAGCAGCGCCTCCGTCTTGTTGCTCGTGCCGATGACCAGCGCCCCCAGGGCTGCCGACTGGTCGTAGAGGATGGTCATCCGCTCCCGCGCCATCTTATTCGCCCGGCGGCGCTTATCGGCCTCGGGAAACCGCTCAAAGTAGGCGTCAATCTGGGGGGTGATCGCGATGCGCAGCAGGCTGATGCCCAGCGTCTCTGCTACCAGGCGGGCGTCCGCCTCGCTCTCCGGGCTGGAGGTCTTGTAAGGCATGGTAATCGCGGTGACGTTCTTCGCCCCCAGTGCTCGGGCCGCCAGGTAGGCCGACAGGGAGGAATCCACCCCGCCGCTTAGCCCCACGACGCCCTTGGCAAAGCCGAACTTGGCGAGTTCCTCCCGGATGAACCGCTCCAGCACCTGGGTGACCAGTTCACAGTCAAGGGCGAGCTCACTCACGGCTGATTTTCTCCAGGGCGCGCAAAGTCAGGTCGAATCGCTCGTCGGCCAGCAGAGGCGTGGCCAGGCGGGCGGTGCGCAGATCGCTGCGGTCCAGGTCCACGTCCAAGTATGTTTCCTCCAGCAGCGGCGCGCAGGCGCGCTCCCCCGTCAGCGGTGAGAAGGCACGGCTCCCGCCCCAGAAGGTCACGCCGTCCTCCACCCCGACGCGGTTGCAGAACAGCACGTGACACTGGAAGAGCATGGCGTAGGTGTCCAGCATCCGCGCGTAGGCGGCCTCGATCTCGGGGCCTCCGGGCTGGACGCCTCGCAGGGGACTGGCACTGATAGCGATAAGCAGGTCCATGCCCTGGCGACTCAGGACGTAGGGCGCGGAGGGATGCCAGAGGTCCTCGCAGATGAGCAATCCCGCCGGGCCCCAGCGCGTGGGGAAAGTGCGCAATTCCGAACCCGGCGAGAGATAACGGCCCTCGTCGAACATGCCGTAGGTGGGAAGATAGACCTTGCGGTGAAGGTGTCGGATCTGACCCTCAGAAAGATAGGCGGCAGTGCAATACAGGTCGCAAGTAGGGGACTCCTCCACAAAGCCGCAGACCACGTCCACATGGCGACTGGCCTCGGCCAGCCCCCGCAAGGCCGGGCTCTCCGGAGTCAGCGCCACCTGGGAGACCAGGTCGCGCAGGTAGTAGCCGGTCAGCGATAGTTCGGGGAAGACCACCAACTCGCGCCCGGCCTCGGTCGCCGCAGCGAGGGCCGTGTGGTGGCGCTCGACGTTGGCCTCGACGGCGCCCAGGCGCGGCGCGAACTGCACCAGTCTTGCCCGGCAGACTGACTCAGCCATGCGGGTATCGCCCGGCGGTCGCTAGGGAGTCTAGGGTACGGTGAAGGTCCCGCCGCCCAACGTGCCGCCGGTGGCCCCTCTTTCCTTCATCGTCTGCTCATAATCCGCCAGCCACTGCTCTTCCTGTTTGACCAGTTTCTCCTCGCCCAGTGCTTGGAACTTGGCCTTGAGGGCGGCGTGGATCTCCTGGTTTTCCGGCTCGGGAGCGCCGGCCCGGTCGGAAGCCGAGGTGTACGCCTCCAGGGCGCCGGCTTTGTCTCCAGCCTTTTCCCTGGCCTCTGCGAGTTTCATCCACACCGCCGCGTCCGACGCCCACCGCTCCAGTCTGGTAATCGCCTCCAGGTACTGGATAGCCGGCGCCCAGTTTTGCTGGGCCATCATCATCATTGCCAGTTGCCAGCGGGCGGAGGCGTTGTTGAGGTCCTCCTGAGTCGCCTGCACCAGCAGCGTCTGCGCCGCTTCCTGGTTCCCCTGCTCCAGGGCCTCGTGGGCGCGCAGTTCGGCGTCAAGGACCTGGATGTGCCCGGACTGCTTCAGCGCCTGCAGGTAGTTCTGCCAGGCCTGAAACTTGCGAAGTTGCTCGACCTGACTTCTGTACATCTGCTTGTTCTCTTCGAAGTCTTTGGGGAGGGTGCTGCGGCGCTCGAAGACCTTGATGATGTGGTAGCCGTACTGGCTCTTCACCAGATCGGAGACCTGGCCGGGCTGCAAGGCGAAGGCGGCCTGCTCGAACTCGGGCACCATCTGTCCCGACTGGACCCAGCCCAGATCGCCGCCCTGCACGGCGCTCATGGGGTCATCCGAGTTCTCCTTCGCGAGTTTGGCGAAGTCCGCTCCCTGCTTGACTTGGGCCAGCAGCGACTCTGCCTTCTGCTGGGCCTGCTCGTCTGCTTGTTGCTCGCTGAGCGGCGTTTGCCCCGGTTGATTCGAGTTGGCCAGGATTTTCTTGGGGCTGACCAGGATATGGCTGCACTTGATTTCGGTATAGAACTGCTTGACCTGCTCCTCGGTGACCTGCACCCCGGCTTCCACCTTCTCCTGCAGTTTCCTCACCAACAGACTTTCCCTGATGCTTTCGACGTCGGCCTCCAGGCGCTTGCGCGTCT
>CALFVE010000135.1 GCA_937928475.1 uncultured bacterium
GCCAGACGAGGACGAAGCCGAGGGCTTCCGCTACGAGCCAACCACGCTACGGGAAGCACAGGAGGCCTTCGACCGCCTGCGCGCTCGACGCAGGAGGGGAGGCGGGTAGGTGCGCGTAGTGTTTTTCGGCACCCCGGAGGAGGCTGTGCCCTACCTGCGCAGTCTGGCCGAGGAACAGCAGGTCCTGGGCGTGATCACGCAGCCAGACCGGCCGCGGGGCCGAGGGCGGCAGCCGGTGGCCAGCCCGGTGAAGCGGGAGGCGGAGCGCCTGGGCCTGCCGGTATTGCAACCGCGACGGATCCGAGAGGAGAGCGTGTCCGACTGGGGGCCGCTGCGAGAAGCGGAGATTCTAGTTGTGGTGGCCTACGGGCAGATCCTGCCGGGCAGTCTGTGCGACAGTCCCGAGCGACCGGCGATTAATGTGCATTATTCGTTGCTTCCCGACTTGCGGGGGGCAGCACCGGTACAGAGAGCCATCCTGGGGGGTAGGCAAACGACGGGAGTTACGGTACAATATGTCGCCGAGGAACTGGACAGTGGGGACCTCATCTTGCAGCAGGAGGTGGGGATCGAGCCGGAAGAGGACGCCGGCGCCCTGTTCGCGAAACTTGAGCAGGTGGGCGTGCCGCTGCTCAGCACGGCGCTACGACTGATAGAAAACGGAGAAGCCCCCCGCCGGCCGCAGGAACATGAGCGGGCGACGTATGCTCCTCCCCTGCGGGCTAGCGAGGCCGAGGTAGATTGGAGCCGGTGCGCGGCAGAGATTGTCAACCAGATCCGTGCTTTTAGCCCCAAGCCCGGTGCATACAGCCATTATCTCGACGTTAGGTTGAAGCTTTTCGCGCCTGCTCTGTCCGAGAAGGCCTGGGGCGAGGCACAGCCTGGGGAGATTGTTGCGGTGGAGCGAGACGGGCTAGTGATTCGTGCCGGCCGCGGGAGTGTGCTAATCCGGGAGGTGCAGCCCGCCGGGCGCAAGCGCATGGCCGCGGCCGACTGGGCCCGGGGTGCCCGCTTGACCTGCGGGGCAAGGCTGACCGGCGGCGCGGCAGAGCAAGGGCGCGCATCATCGGGGGCGTGCCTATGAGCAACCTGCTACAGCAAGCCCACAACCACCGCACCAGCGGCCAATACGGGCAGGCCGAGGCTCTCTACCGGGCGCTACTCGAACAAGACGAGAATTGCGCGGAGGCCTGTTGGGGGCTGGGCCACACCTTGATGAACGAGGGCGACTTCGAGACCTGTGTCGAGTTCTTCCGGCGGGCCTCCGAACTCGAGCCGACCAATCTGTTGTTTCTCTTGGACCTGGCCAAGTTTCTCACCATGCTGGGTGAGTATGAAGAGGCCCGGCCCCTATTCATCCGCATCATTGAGATCGGCGGCAACGAACGAATAGTCAGTGAGGCGAAGAAGCAGTTGTCATATCTGTAGCGCGACTGCTGTCGGCATGCTGCTGGAGAAACCCGAGGTCGAGGTAACCTTCCTGCCGGGCGGAGAGCGCGTGGTGGTGGAGGCAGGGATCACCATCAGTGAGGCCGCAGAGAGGGCGGCCGTGCCTTTGTCGCTGCCCTGCGGGGGCAAAGGCATCTGCGGCAACTGCCGCGTGGTGATCCAGGAAGGCCAGGTGGGAGAATTCACTGCCGCGGAATTGCGGGCCCTTACGGCGGCGGAACGTGGCCAAGGAGTACGCCTGGCCTGCCAGTGTCGCCTGGAGGGCACGGCCCTGGTGCAGGTCCCTCCCACCTCGCGGGTGGTCGGGCAAAAGGGACTCGGACAGTTGCGGATACGCCCAGTGGCGCTAGACGCCAACGTCCGGCGGTATCGGCCGGAACTGGCGCCGCCCAGTTTGCAAGACCAACAGAGCGACTTCCAGCGCCTGGCCGAAGCCCTGGCCGAGCATTGTCCCGGCCTGACCGCCTTCCCCGATGCGTTGCGGGCATTGCCGGCAGCCTTGCGGGCCGACCGCTATCGGGTGGGGGTAACCACCGTGGGCTGCCGCATGGCCGATGTCCATCCGGAGTATGCCACTCCCCCCTGCCTGGGACTGGCCGTGGACATCGGCACCTCCACGGTCGTCGTCTACGTGGTGGACCTGGAAACTGGCCAGCCGCTGGGCACGGCTGCCGAGCATAATCCGCAGGTGCGCCACGGCGCCGACGTCATCTCGCGCATCGAGTATGCCAATACGCACTCAGGTGGCCTGCTGACCTTGCGCGAGGAAGTGACGCACGTCATCAACGCCATCACCAAGGCGGCGCTCGAACCGATCGGGGCGGATCCCCATTGGATCTACGAGGCGGTGGTGGTCGGCAACACCTGCATGCACCATCTCTTCCTGGGGTTGGATCCTCGGCACCTGGCAGAGGCCCCGTACGTGCCGGTGACCACGGCGCCGGTGGATGCGCGGCCCCCGGAAGTAGGACTGGACATTAATCCGCGGGGCAATGTGCACTGCCTGCCCTGCATCGCCGGGTTCGTGGGAGCGGATACCGTAGCGGTGATCGTGGCCGAGGAAATGACCCGGCAGTCGGAACCGGTGCTGGCGGTGGACATCGGAACCAACGGAGAGGTGGCCCTGTGGTCGGGGGAGAAACTCCTGGTCGCCTCCTGCGCGGCGGGACCGGCCTTTGAGGGCTCACAGATCGAGCGGGGAATGCGGGCGGCCCCCGGCGCCATTGACCACGTGGACCTGGACACTGACGACCTGCGCTTCACCACCATCGGAGGGGCGCAGCCGGTGGGCCTGTGTGGATCGGGTTTGTTCGACATCATGGCGGTAGCCCTGGAGGCGGGGGCGGTGGCCCCCAGTGGACGCATGGCCGACGAATCGCGCACCGATGGGCTCTTGCCGGGCATCCGCCGCCGCCTGGTCGGCAGCGGCAACGAGCGGCGACTGATCCTCACTGAGGGCCGCAACGGTAGCGCCGGCGTGTATCTCTCCCAGCGAGACGTGCGTGAGATTCAACTGGCCAAGGGAGCCGTGCGGGCGACCATCGAGATGCTGTTGGAATACGCTGGGCTGAGCGTGGGCGACCTGCGCGAGGTCTTGCTGGCGGGGGCCTTCGGGAATTACATCCGCCCGGCCAGCGCCCTGCGCATCGGGCTGCTGCCGCCCATGCCGCTGGAGAAGATTCGGGGCGTCGGCAACGCCGCCGGCAGTGGCGCGATCCTGGCCCTGGTCTCGCAGGACGAGCGTGAGTACGCTGCCCAGGTGGCCCAGGAGGCTGAACACCTGGAGTTATTCCGGGCCCGCGAATTCCAGAGTAGATTTGCGGAAACGATGACGTTCTAGAAGGAAAGTCGCCGACCTAGAGCGAATAGGCGGCAGGTCACCCGGGCGGGGGCATACCCGCGGAGTGCACCGAACAAACGCGAACGGGAGGTCGTATCATGGCGGATCTGCAGAAGATAGCGGATGCCGTAATCGCCGGCAACCGGGAGGAGGTTGCGCAACTTACGCAAGCGGCGGTAGACGAGGGGGTTAGCCCGGCTGACATCATCAATCAGGGGCTGATCGCTGGCATGACCGTGGTCGGCGCCAAGTTCAAGGCCAATGAGTTCTATGTGCCGGAGGTGCTCATCGCCGCCCGGGCCATGCATGCGGGGATGGACATCATCAAGCCGCTGCTGGTCGAGACTGGGGTCCAGCCGCGCGGCACGGTGGTCATCGGCACCGTCAAGGGCGACCTGCACGACATCGGCAAGAACCTGGTGGCCATGATGCTGGAGGGCGGCGGCTACGAGGTGATTGACCTGGACGTGGACGTGGCGCCTGATAAGTTCGTGGCCGCAGTTAACGACAAGAACCCGCAGATAGTAGCGCTCTCGGCGCTGCTGACCACGACCATGCCCTCCATGAAGGACACCATTGACGCCCTGGCCGCCGCCGGCGTGCGCGATAAGGTCAAGGTCATGATTGGAGGGGCTCCGGTCACCCAGGAGTACGCCGACGAGATCGGGGCCGACGGCTACGCCCCGGATGCCGCCTCGGCTGTGGACCTGGCCAACGCGCTGGTCGGCTAGTCGGGCGAGCAGAACCGCGAAGGGTGGGAGGCCGCAGTCCACGCCCGAGGGACTGCGGCTCTCCCTGTTTGTCGGCTCATGGCAAACAATCTGCAGGTGGTCACCCCAATCCGGCCCAAGAGGAGGACCTGGATGGCAGTAGCAATCCTAGTGCTGGCAATCTGCCTGGGGGCGCTGGGCCAGATCTTGCTGAAGTCGGGCCTCAGTCAGATCGGAGACCGGCCCGGCGTCGCCCGGGTGCTGGCCACCATCTTTACCAACCTGCGCGTCTTCGGCGGATTCTTCTGCTACGGGGTCAGTTCCCTGTTCTACCTGGTGGCGCTCTCCCGGCTGCCGCTGAGTTACGCCTACCCCATGATCGCGCTCAGTTACGTGATCGTCACCTACCTGGCCTGGCAACTTCTGGGGGAGCGAGTGCCTCTTTTGCGCATCGGAGGGCTGGCCATCATCTTGGCCGGAGTGGTGGTGGTGGCCTTGACCTACGGCCGGCAGGCCACGGCGGGACCGCCAGAGCCAGGGCCGGCGATAACTCGGCCTGCTCCCCCAGCCCGGTAGCGGTGCCGACAAACCACCAGACTCGGTGCCCTACTTCTTCGTACCAGGCCCGTAGCGATGGTGAGGGATCAGCGCGTATCTGGTTCCATGTGGGCGGTAGTCCTGCCCGCGGCGGCGGTGGTTTTCTGGTGGCCCACGCTCTTCGGCGGCCGGGTGCCGGTGGCGGCGGTCTACCAGCAGCAGATGCCGCCCTTTGCGGGACCGGAAGCGCGTGGCGCGGGACCTAGCCCGCCTCTCACCGCGACGGGCGAGACGCCCGTCGCGCCGACTTCCGCCCTCCGCGCTTGGGACGCACTGCTCTGGGACTCGATGGCGCAGTTTTACCCCTGGCGCCTGCTTTTGCACCGCGGCTTGCGCCGGGGCGAACTCCCCCTGTGGAACCCCCACCAGTATTGTGGCTACCCTTTCGTCGGTAACGGGCAGTCCGCGCTCTTCTACCCGCCCAACTGGCTGCTCCTCCTCTGGCACCCCCAGCGGTTCCTCGGGATCAGTCTAGCCCTGCACTGGGCCCTCGCGGGGCTGCTGACGTTCCTGCTGGCGCGGGCCTGGGGATTGCGTCCTCCCGCCGCGGCGCTGGCGGGACTGATCTACCAGAGCAGCGGGTTCATGATCACCTGGGCGGAACTGCCGACGGCGGTGAACGTGATGGCCGGGCTGCCGGGAGCCTGGCTGGGCGTGGAGTGGCTCTTCCGCCGAGCAGCCCCGCGCTCCCCCGCCGCCAATGCGGAGCCGACTCCCCCCGACGAACCGGGAGCAATCCTCGGCGTTGCTTCCCGAGGGGCTGCCTCAAGGTCCCGCGACGCGGTCGGTGGCCCGCCCGGCGGCCCACCTGTTGGGACCGGGACACGGGCCGGCTTCAGGCCAGGCTGTCCCTGGCCTTCAGCCGAGCCCTCCGCTGGGGCACCGCAGGGGAAGTGCACGGATACCGCCAGCGGCCTCCTTCTCATGTCTGGCAGCCTGGGAATGGCAATGCTCGCAGGGCACTTACAGTTCGCGGCGTACGTGTGGCTCACCACTGCGTTGTATGCGGTGGTTCGCGTCATCTCCCGCTGGGTAAGGCGCCGGCGGGCTCCGGTCGCCTGGCTCGCGCTGGCGGCCGCGCTGGGGCTCGGGCTGGGAATGCCGCAACTTCTGCCCTCGCTGGAATTGCGGGCAAACTCCCCGCGCGGCGAGACGCAGGTCTCCGCCGAGGGTTGGCGCTTTCAGCAGCAGCGGGCGCTGCGGCCGGTGGAACTGCTCACCTTCCTGTGGCCGGAGGCGCTGGGCGATCCGGTCACCGGGACCTATCCGGGGCTGAGTTACACCGAACACTGCGGCTACGCGGGTGTGCTCGCCGTGCTGCTGGCTCTCTTAGGCCTCGCCCTGCGGCGGGACCGGCGAGCGCTGTTCTTCGCGGCGGGCGCGGCGCTGGCGCTGTGGTACGCGATGGCCGGCCCGCCCGCATACGTCTTGTACTTCGGCCTACCTGGGTTGAGCCAGGCCGGAGGTTTCGCGCGGATCCTCGGCGTTTATACTCTTTGCCTGGCAGTGCTGGCGGCGATGGGCCTGGAGGCAGTGCTGGAGTGGCTGGGGGCCCGTCGGCAGGCAACGAAGTCGGCACTGCCGACACTGATTGCGGCGCTGGTCCTGGCACTCGTCGCCGCGGAACTCTTTCCCTGGGGCTGGCGGTTCCTGCCGCTGGCGCGGGCAGAGCAGGTCTATCCCGACACGGCGCTGACCAGGCTGCTCGCTGAAAAGGGTGCCGCTCCGAACGACCGGGTCCTGGCCATCACCCCGCGCCGCGCCTGGAGCCTGACGCACATCCCGCCGGCGCTGCTGCCGCCCAACGCCGACACTGTGTACGGCTGGTACAGCCCGCAGGGATACGACTCGCTGTCGCTGGCCTCCTACCGAGCCTGGGCGCAGCAGGCGGAGGGAGCCGACGTCTCGCCGCTGACGAACGGGAATATGATGCTGCTGGAAAATGCCGACTCCGAACAACTCCGGTGCTCAGCCGTCCGCTGGGTGGCCTCGACGGCGCCGCTCAGCGGGCCCTCGCTTCGGCAGATCGGGCAAGTGGAGGGAGTTTTCGTCTACGAGAAGAGTGCACCGAGGCCTCCATTCTCAGCGCCGTCGGTTCGCGATTATGATGGGCACTTGGCTAGCACCGCCCTGGAAGGCTGCACGCTGAACACCGTTTCCCTGGCGACCCACGCGAGGGGCCAGCCTGGGGCCACAACCGTCCTGCCCCAGGCCTTCTACCCCGGCTGGCGTGCCTATGAGGGAACCACGCCTATTCCAGTGAAGCAGGAGCAGGCTTTTTGCCGCCTCCCGGTTAGCCTTGGGGAGCAGCACCTGTGGCTGGCCTACTATCCCGCGAGCGTGGTCGTGGGGCTGTTTGTGGGGCTGGTGAGTCTGGGGTTGGCGGTGGCGATCGGGCTGGTTTCCTACCCCGCGTCTGCCCCAGGCCGCGCCAGCGCCGCCCCGACGGGGAGGCGGAAGGGGTGAGCGGCAAGGCGAGAGGGCGGCGCGAGGGCGCGGACCGACATCGGGCCGCCGGCGGCAGCCCTGCGCCAACAGAGGGCCGATGGGTCATGCTGGCCGCCGTTGGGGTGATGCTGCTCACCTGCCTGCCGTACCTGATCGCCGCGCGTCCTGGCTTCGCCGGACCTGACCTGCACTTCGCCGGCGCCCTCTGGGGCGTGGACGACTACAATGTCTATCGCTCCTACCTGCGGCAACACGCGGAGGGAACCCTCTTCGCGCGCAATCAGTACACCACCGAGCTACAAGTTCCCCGCTTTGTGAATTTCCTGTTCCTCTTGATGGGCCTGGTCTGTCGGGTGTCCGGCCTGTCTGGGGCGCTGGTCTACCACCTGTTCCGGTTTGCGGGCGGCGTAGTGCTGCTTTATCTGCTCTACCGGCTGGCGGCAGAGGTCGGTCTGGAGCGGCGGGGCCGCTGGTTGACGCTGCTTCTGGCTTCTTTTTCCTCGGGACTAGGCTGGATAGTCTATCGCGCAGTGGGCGAGGGTCGCTTGCCCCTGGAGGCGGCCAACCGCCTGGCGCCGATTGACGTGGCGGCGGGCTGGGTGGCCGTACCCGAAGGCGTGATCTTCCTCACCCTGCTGGTCAACGCGCTGTTTGTGGCCGGGGTCGCGCTGATGGTGGGCGCGATGCTCTGGGGAATCCGCGCCGCCCGTGAACCCGGCTGGCGGGCGGCATTGGTTTGTGGCGGACTCCTCTTTCTGCTGGGCAATGTGCACACCTACGACGTAATCGCCGTCTACCTGGTGCTACTGCTTTGGTTCGCGGGGCAAGGACTGAGCCGGCGTCTACCCTGGCGACAAGCCGTAGCGAAGTATGCCCTGGTCGCAATCGTGGGACTTCCCACGGTGCTGTGGCAATACCATGTGCAAACGGTAGATCCCACTTGGGCCGCCAAGTACGCGGTGCCCAAGGCCTCTCCCCCACTCAGCGGATACCTCTTGGGCTATGGTTTGCCGCTGGCGTTGGCGATAGTGGGAGTGGCATATGCGTTCAGCCGGAGGAGTGCCAAGGGTTCAACCGCTGCTGGGCAGCCCGCGAGGCGCTATCTCTTCGACGCACAGCAGGACACCCTCTTACCGGTCCTCTGGCTGGGGGTAGGATTTGCGCTCGTCTACGCACCCGTGGGTTTCCAGCGGAAACTGGCCGAGGGGCTGCACGTGCCGATCTGCCTGCTGGCGGCGCTGGCGTTGCAGGAGATGACCCGCCGCCTGCCTCGGTCGTCTTTTGCCCTGGCGGCAGGAGTGGTCGTCGCGCTTACTCTTCCCTCAAACGTATACTACCTAGCGGATGGGCTGGCCCACGCCCGGGTGAACAACCTGGACCTAGCGCCAGTGTGGTACCCTCCGGCTTATCTAACCTCCGGGGAGCGGGCGGCCCTGCGCTGGCTGCGGGAACACACCGGGCTGAGCGACATTGTGCTGTGCTCCACGTACTTCGGCAACCACGTGCCAGCGGCGGCACCATGTCGGGTGGTGGCCGGCCATTGGGACGAGACCGTGCACTTCGGTCGGTATCTGCGCCTGGTGCTGGGTTTCTATGCTCCCTTCTCGCCGCCTGAGGTACGAGGGGAGTACCTGCGCCAATCTGCCGCCAACCTAGTCGTCTACGGGCCCCAGGAGCGTCTCTTGCAACGCCTGCTCAGCGTGGGTGAAGCAGGCCGGCCGCGGGAGGAGGATCCGGCTCAGGGCCTAACAGAACTGAGGCCGGTGTTTCGCAGCGAGAACACGATCATCTATGCCAAAGCGGATAGCCAATAGCCCAGCGCGGAGCCGCCGGAACTTTGTACCTGACCAAGCGTCCTAGAGCATACAATGCCCTTCAGAACCGCGAGCCTCCACAGATATGTGCTGGCGCTTATGGCTCTGGCCCTGTTCCTCTGGGCGGGAGTCGCTTGGGCGCGCCAGTGGGATCCCGCCTACGAGGACAAGGTGGGCCGGGAGGCCCTGGAGGAGGTCAAGAAGCAGTATACCGTCTACGAGGACCCCGAGCAGCACAAGACTGTCATGGCGATCATAGATGACCTCAAGGCCGTCTCTCAACGCCCTGACGTGAACTACCAAGTCTTCTTGCTCGACACTGAGGAGGAAAACGCTTTCAGCCTGCCGGGTGGGTACATTTGCCTGACCAAGGCCCTGCTGACCAATGTGCAGTCCATTCACGAGTTGGCGGGAGTGCTGGCTCACGAGATGGCGCATAACTGTACCTACGACGCCCTGGAGGAAGCGGAAAAGGCTCAGAAGGTGACCATGCCAGTGATGGCGGCGGTGATTGCGGCGATGGTGACCGGCCGAGGTACCGAGGCGGTGGCGAACACCTTCATGGCCGGAATGTACGTGGCCCACGGCATTCTCTCCACCTACTCGATCAAGGTGGAGGCGCAAGCAGACAAGAACGCGGTGGACTATCTCATCAAGAGCGGCAAGTACAACCCAGTCGGCTTGCTTACCTTCATGGAACGCCTGGCGGCCAAAGAGCGCAGCCGGCCGCCGGTAACTCTGGGCATCTTCCAAACCCACCCCTTCTCTGTCGAACGGGTAACCGCCATCACCGACCAGATCCGAGCCGCGGGGCTGGAGATCAACCGGCGGGCAGTCACTAAGTGGGACCCGCCACAAGTGGAGGCGGCCCAGGTGGGCGAGCAACCCGCGCAGGTCCTGAGCCTGTGGGGGCAGCCGCTCTTCACTTTCAACTGGGCGCCCCCCGGCACCGAAATCTCCGTGCGCGCAGCCGAGATGGTCAAGGTCCTCACCGAGGTTCTGGCGGCCGGGGCGGAATCGTGGGAGTTCTACGCGGATACCCAGGACGGACAGATGCGGGTGAAGGCGCGCGACCGCATTATCCTTACCGTCTACCCTGAGGACGCGCAATTGAACGACACCGACGTTCGGACCCTGGCAAACCGCACCTTGCGGAACATCGGCGCCGCCCTGTTCGCTGAGCGGCTCAATCGGCTGTACCAGTAAGAAGGGGACAGGCACATTTTCCGCCCGGGGAAAATGTGCCTGTCCCTTTTTCTGGTATAATGCCGATGATGCCGACAGACATTGCAACCATCACCGAGCAGCTGCTCTCCTACTGGCCCGGGGCCGATCAGGCGCTGGTGCGACGGGCCTATGAGTTTGCCGAGGAGGCCCATCGGGGCCAGAAGCGGCTGACCGGTGACCCCTACATCCAGCATCCCCTGGAAGTCGCTCGCATCCTCACTGATATCCAAGCCGACCCCGCCACGATTGCCGCGGCTTTGCTCCACGACACGGTCGAGGACACCGCGGTGACTCTCCCGGTGCTGCAGAGACAGTTTGGGCCGACCGTGGCCGGCCTGGTCGAGGGAGTCACCAAACTGCGCCGGCTTGACTTCACCAGCCATCAGGAGGAGCAAGCCCGCAACCTGCGCAAGATGCTGCTGGCGATGGCCGAGGATATCCGGGTGCTGGTGATCAAACTGGCCGACCGCCTGCACAATATGCTCACCCTCGATCCTTTGCCCGCGGCGCGTCAGCAAGCCATCGCCCAGGAGACGCTACAGATCTACGCACCGCTTGCCCATCGGCTGGGCATCTGGCGGCTGAAGTGGCAACTGGAGGACCTGGCGCTCAAATACCTGGACCCCGAGGGCTTCTTCGAGATCGCCGAGCGCCTGGGGCAAAGCCGTGCCGAGCGCGAGGCTTTCACCGAGCAAACCCGCCAGCGACTGGAGCAGCACTTGAGCGCCGCCGGGATTCGCGCCACCGTCTTCGGTCGGGCCAAGCACATCTACAGCATCTACACCAAGATTCGCGAGCAGCAGGTTGACTTCTCCCAGATCGGCGATCTCATCGCGCTGCGCGTGGTGGTGGACACGGTGGCCGACTGCTACGCCGCCCTGGGGCTGGTGCATTCCCTGTGGATGCCCGTACCGGGGACGTTTACCGACTACATCGCCAAACCCAAACCCAATAAGTACCAGTCTCTGCACACCAAGGTCATGGGCCCGCAAGGGCAGTTCATGGAGGTACAAATCCGCACCTGGGAGATGCACCGCACCGCCGAGTACGGCGTGGCCGCCCACTGGAGTTACAAGGAAGGGCGCACCGACTCCGCGATGGACAAGCAGGTAGGTTGGTTGCGGCAGATCCTCGACCTCTCCAGCGACCTCAAGGAGAGCCATGAATTCCTGGAACTACTGCAACTAGACCTGTTTAAGGACCAGGTCTTTGTCTTCACTCCGGACGGCGATGTGATTGATCTGCCCCGCGGGGCCGGGCCGATCGACTTCGCCTATCGAGTGCACACCGAGGTCGGGCACCACACAGTGGGCGCCAAGGTCAACGGCCATCCGGTGCCGCTCGACTACCGCTTCCGCAATGGCGACATCTGCGAGATTAGCACCTCGGAGAAGGCTCAGCCCAGCCGCGACTGGCTGCAACTGATCCAGAGCAGCCGCGCCAAGGCTAAGGTGCGCAAGTACCTGCGCGAGCAGATGCGCGAGGAGAACTTGCGCCGGGGGAGCGAACTGGTGGAGGCGGCTCTCCGCCACCAGCCGGAGGCGGTGCGCCAGACCTGGAACGAACAGCGGCTGGAGGAGATCGCCCAGCGCCTGTATTACGCGAGCGGTGAGGACCTGCTGGCGGCGGTGGGCTACGGAGACGTTGAACCCTCCACCCTCATCCAGCACCTGGTCCGCGACTATCAGCCGCCCCGCCGGCTCAGCGAGGAAGCGCGACTCTTGCTGCCTCTGGAGGAAACGGCGGAGAAGGCGGCGCCCCTGGCCGTAAGCGCCACCGGAGTGGCCGGCCTGCAAAGCCACCTGTCCCGCTGCTGCAACCCACTGCCCGGTGACGAAATCCGGGGCTACATTACTCGGGGGAGCGGGATTGCCGTCCACCGCGCCCAGTGCAAGAATCTGATCTACCGCGCGCGCAAGGAGCCCGAGCGGGTGCTTCCCTTGAGTTGGGGCGATCAAGCCTCGACGACGGCCCGGGCCACCTTGGAGATCGTCGCCACAGACCGCGTCGGCCTGCTCTCGCACCTCACTGCGATCATCAGCGACGCAGGAGTGAACATAACCGGGGCGCAGGTAGAAGCGGAGAGTGGCGAATTTGCGCGCTTGGTGCTCACTCTGGCGGTGCGCGACCGCGGGCAACTGGAGCGCATCATTCAGCGTCTCACCCAACTCATTGACGTAGTCACGGTGCGTCAGATCAAACCGCCGAGTTAACCACAGCCACAACGACAGCGGAGCCGGCGGAAAGGAACTCTCAAGATAGGCGGCAGCCGCTGCCCCCATACGCTGGTCCGCAAGGGGGGACCAGTAGAAGTCCCGACTAGCAGGCTTGGCGGGCTATTCGGTTGCCAGGCAGTAGAGGCGCCCGTCATTGGCGCCCAGGTAGAGGCGGCCGTCGCTGAGCGCGGGGGAGGCATAGATCTTCTTGGCTAGCGCAACGCGCGCCTTGATCTCGCCGGTGGCGCGGGCTAAGCAGTAGAGCGCCCCGTCCCCCGCGCCCAGATAGAGATAGTCACCGGCTAAGGCCGGCGAGGAAGTCACGATGGGCGGTAGGGCTCGTTTCCAGATGAGGGTACCGTCGGCGAGGCTGATCGCTCGCGCCTCGGTGGCGGACAGGCAGCCCTCGACCTGTGCAAAATAGACCAGTCCGTCGGCGACAGCAGGAGTGGTGAAGACCGAGACCGCTCCATTGAGCGCCCAGCGCCGAGCCCCGGTGGTGGCGTCCAACGCGATCAGGTAGTCCACCTTCGGCGGCACTAGCGCGGTCGGGCTCACGTAGGGCACAAGCAAGGTGTCCCCCGTAAGGGTGGGGCTGGCCATCACCGGCGACTTGGCCGCCGCCGACCAGATCTGCTCACCGTTGGCGGCGCGCCGGGCGTGTACCGTGCCGCCGCGATCCCCATAATACAACAGGTCCGGCGTGACCACCGGCGCCGAACTGATCCCCGCCGCTTCTTCCACCTGCCAGCGCACCTGCCCCGAGGCCAGATCGAAAGCCGTCATGGTGCCGTCCATGCTGCCCAGGAACACGACCTCGCCCGCCACTGTTGGCGAGGCAGTCACCGGCCGCCAAGTGCGGTACTTCCAGAGCAACCTGCCGTCGGCGGCCGCGAGGCAATAGACGAAGCAGTCCACGGAGCCAAACACCACCCGCCCCGAGGCGACAGCCGGGGAACTGACGACCGCTCCCTCGGTGCGAAACCGCCAGAGCACGGTGCCTTGCTCGGCGCTAAGCGCGCACAGTTCGCCGTCCGCCGTGCCCACGAAGACCTGGTTGCCCACGATCGCCGCCGAGGAGTCCACGCTGGAGCCCAAGGCGGCGCTCCAGCGCACCGCCAGAGGAGGTAGCGGTCCGGCCTCGGCCACTCCAAGGTGCAGCGGCCCGGCCCCGAACATTGGCCAATCGGCACCCGCGGGCAGGACCAACGCGAAAACCAGGACGCCAGCGACTAGCCCTGTCGGGAAACGACATCTGGTTGAGGAAAGCGAGTGCCGCCCCCGGGCGGCGGGGCGGCACTCCCAGCGCACTTTCATATCCGTGCTCTTCTCGCAGCAAGGGCCACCGGCTAAGGCGCCGGCGGCAGCAGGTTGCGGTCAATGACGAAGAGCGTGCCCACGTCGGTGATGCGATTGGCCGTCACATCCGCGAACACGGTCGGTCCCGGTACCCCCTGGAAGATAGGACCGGGCTGGATGACGACCGCGTAGCGTCCGGGCGCCAGCGGGCCCACGGTGAAGCGGCCGTCAGTGGCCTGGGAGGTGCCGGTTTGAGCGCCCACCGCAACCACCACGTTCCCGATCACGAGGCCGCTGGTCACGTCCCGAATAATCCCGGTCACCCCCGTGGTGATGCCCTCGGCGCCACCCCCACACCCGGGCAGCAAGACCCCCGCCAGTAACGCCGCGAGGACAACTGCGGCAGCGATCCAAGGTCTCCGCAGGTTCATGACGCTTTCACGCTCCGTCTCTGGTGGCGATGCTTGCTTCAGCGAGCCACGTTGACCTGGGCCACGGCCTCAACGCGCTGGCCGTTCTCTGCGGTGGCCCGTATTCGTACCAGGTAGACGCCGGCGGGGACGGTCGAGCCCCCGTCCGAGCGGAGATTCCAGGTAGCGCTGTTGACTCCCGCCCCGGCCGCTGCATTGGAGGTCAGACGGCGCACCACACGCCCGGCGATGTTCAGCACGTCTACGTTGACCTGGCAGGGCTGGCTCACGGTATAGGTAACCACCACTCCGGCCCCCGCCTGCTGGGCCGAGGCGGCGCTCAGCACCAGATTGTCGCCGCTGCGCGGCGCGACCTCGAGGCGGAAGTGCCGCACCGCGCCACTTACCCCGGTCTTGAACACGTATTGGGCGGTGGTGCGCATGTACATGCTGCGCTCGGCGTCCTCGTCCACCAGCGTCACCGACAGGTCATGGGGCACTTGAGAGAGATCGGGCAGACTCACCGCCACTTCGGTGTGAGGCAGGTCTGTCGCCACCACGAACTTCCAACTCTGGCTGACTTCCCCGAGCGGCTTGATCTGCTGGGCCAGCGCGTTTCCGGCCTCATCCACGAAGTACACGTCCACCGTGCCGGAAACAGCGGGCGGATTGGCGACCTCGTAGGCGCCCGCCGCGCTTACGCCGGCGGCGCTGATCACATCCGCGCGCGTCCCCGCGCGGGCCACGA
>CALFVE010000136.1 GCA_937928475.1 uncultured bacterium
GATGCCGACATAGGTGGCCGGATTCGAGCGCGGGGACTGGCCGATGGGCGACTGGTCGAGGCTCACCACCTGCCGCAGGTGCTCCACTCCCCGCAACTCGCGGTGCTTACCCACCGCCAGGCTCTTGCCGCGCAAGCGCCGCGCGAGTTCCGGGTAAAGAATGTCACTGACCAGGGTGCTCTTGCCCGAGCCGGAGGGGCCGGTAACGCAGATCAGGCGGCCCAGGGGGAAGCGCACCTCCAGGTTCTGCAAATTATGCTCGGCGGCCCCGAGCAGGGTGAGTTCACCCAGGTTGCCCTCCCAGGGTGGTCGCCGCTGCGCAGGGATCGGCACCACGCGCTCGCCGGCCAGATACGCGCCGGTCAGCGTTCTCGCCCGGCGCAGGCGCTCCGGCGAGCCCTGCGCCACCACCCGGCCTCCGGAGACCCCCGCGCCCGGCCCGAACTCCACTACATGATCGGAAGCCCGCAGCGTCTGCAAGTCGTGCTCCACCACCAGCAGGCTGTTGCCCAGGCCGTGCAGGCGGCGCAGGGCGGCCAACATGCGGTCATTGTCCCGAGGGTGGATGCCCACCGTCGGCTCGTCCAGCACGTAAAGCACGCCGGCGAGGCCGGTGCCTAGCGCCCCGGCCAGGTTCACCCGCTGCGTCTCGCCCCCGGACAGCGTCGGCCCGGAGCGATCCAGGGTCAGATAGTCCAGCCCGATCTCCACCAGCAGGCGCAGCCGCTCCCGAATCTCGGCGATCACCTCTCCCACCCGGGCCTCTTCGGCAGCCGTGAGCCTCAGACCGCTCACCAGACGCAACGCCCGGTCTAGCGGCAAGCGGGTGAACTCTGGGATCGTCAACTCGCGGAAGGTGGTCGCGGCCGCCTGCGGATTCAGGCGATCGCCTCGGCAAGCCGGGCAGGTCTCCGGCGGCTCGTACCACTCGCCCACCACTCCCAGCCCCCAGCAGCGGCGGCACCAGCCCTCGGGATGATTGAAGGAATACTGCCGCGGCCCTAGCCGGTCATAGGCCTTGCCGCATCGCGGACAGGACAAACGCACGCCGAACGAGATCGCCTCGTCGCTTCCGCGCGGCGGGGCGGGTGTCTCGCCTGCCTGCGCTAGCGCGCGCCCTACCGGCCCGGCGGGTCTCACCTGCAGATACCCCTCCGCCAGCCGGAAGGCCGCCTCCACCGCCTCGGCCAGGCGCGCGCGCTTCACCCGCCCCGGGGTCAGGCGGTCCACGATCACCGCCACCTCGTGATGCCGGCGGCGATCCAGTTCGAAGCCTAGCGGCAGGCGGTGCTCCTCGCCGTCCACCCACAGGCGGCTCCACCCCTCCCGCTGCGCCGAAGCCAGCAGGCCCGCGTACTCCTCCGAGCCGGTCGGACGTAGCGGCGCCAGCAACAAGAGCGGCTGGTCCGGGAAGGCGCTGAGCAGCCGGTCCACCACCTCATCCACCGAGGCGGAGCCCAGGGGCACGCGGCAGTCCGGACAGTGCTGCTTGCCGGCGCGAGCGTACAGGACGCGCAGGTAGTCGTAGATCTGCGTCACCGTCCCCACCGTCGAGCGAGGCGTGACGATGGAGTTGCGCGACTCGACCGCAATGGCCGGGGAGAGGCCCACAATTCGCTCCACCGGCGGCTTGGGCATCTGGCTGACGAACTGCCGAGCGTAGGGGGAAAGCGAAGCGACAAAGCGGCGCTGCCCCTCGGCGTAGATCGTGTCCAGGGCCAGCGAGGTCTTCCCCGAACCGGACAGCCCCGCCAGAGTGACAAAGCGGCGCCGCGGAATCGCCACCTCTAAGTTCTGCAGGTTGTGCTGCCGAGCGCCGCGCACAATCAGCCGGTCAGTGCGCTCCCGGCTGCTCCGCCGGCGCCGGCCCACCGGCTGTACGCCACCCTCCCCGTTCAGCACCGCGCGCAGCATCCGTCCCGTATAGGACTCCGCGCAGGCGGCAATCTGCTCCGGCGTCCCCGCGGCGACAATCCTTCCGCCGCCTTCGCCGCCCTCGGGCCCCAGGTCAATCACCCAGTCGGCGCACTTGATTAGGTCCGGGTGGTGCTCGACGATCAGGACCGTGTTGCCCTCGTCCACGAAGCGCTGCAAGACCTCCAGCAGCCGTCGCACGTCCTCGAAGTGCAGGCCCACGGTCGGCTCGTCCAGCAGATACAGGGTGCGCCCGCTGCGCGGTCGGGCCAGCTCCTTGGCCAGTTTCACCCGCTGCGCCTCGCCGCCGGAGAGGGTGGTAGCCGGCTGCCCCAGTTTCACATACCCGAGGCCCACGTCCAGCAGGGTTTGCAGATGCCGCGCGATACGCGGCTGGTTGGCGAAATGCTGGCGCGCCTCGGTGATTTCCATGTCTAGGACTTCAGCAATGCTGGCGCCCCGGTAGGTAACCTCCAGGGTCTCGCGGTCAAACCGCTGCCCGCCGCACTTCTCGCAGGGCACCCAGACCTCGGCCAAAAAGTCGGCCTCCAGGCGCACCGCGCCGTAGCCCTCGCATTCGGGGCAGCGCCCGGCGGCCACGTTGAAACTGAAGCGCCCCGGCCGATAGCCGCGCGCCCGGGCCTCGGGCAGTTGCGCGTAAAGTTCGCGGATAAGCGTGAAGACGCCGGTGTAGGTAGCCGGATTGCTGCGCGGCGTGCGTCCGATGGGGTCCTGGTCAATCATCACCACCTTGTCCAGGTGCTCCAGGCCCTCCAGGGCATCGTAGTCGCCGGGGGTCGCGTGCGCCTGCTGCAACGCGCGGGCCAGCGCCGGATACAAGGTGTCGGTGACCAGGCTGCTCTTGCCCGAGCCGGAGACCCCGGTCACGGCGATGTAACAGCCCAGGGGGAAGCGGACGGTGAGGTTGCGCAGGTTGTTGGTACGGGCCCCGCGCAAGACCAGAGCCTGGCCGTTTCCGGGTCGCCGAGCCACCGGCACGGGAATCTTGCGTCGCCCCGCCAGGTAATCGCCGGTCAGTCCCCGCGAGCGGCGAATCTGTGCCGGGGTGCCGGCGATGACGATCGCGCCGCCTTGCTCCCCGGCTCCGGGGCCGAAGTCCACCACATAATCGGCGCTGAGAATGGTCTGCTCGTCATGCTCAACCACCAGGATCGTGTTGTCCAGATCCCGCAGCCGCTGCAGGGCCTCGATCAGCCGCCCCTGGTCGCGGTGGTGCAGGCCGATACTGGGCTCGTCGAGCACGTACAGGCAGTCGGTCAGGCCCGCGCCGATCTGTCCGGCCAGGCGCAGGCGCTGGGCCTCGCCGCCGGAGAGAGTGGGCGCGGTCCGATCCAGGTTCAGGTAGGGCAGACCGACGTATTCGAGAAAGGCCAGGCGCTCCCGAATCTCCTTGAGCGGCTCCTCGGCGATTTGGCTCTCTGTGTGACTCAGCGTGAGCTCTTCGAAGAACTGCCGCGCCTCGCTCACTGTCATCGCCAGCACTTGGGCGATGTCCTTCCCCCCCAGTCGCACCGCCAGCGCCTCCGGGCACAGCCGTCTGCCCCCACAGGCCGGACAGGGGCTTTCCCGGATGACCTTGTCCACCATCATCCGCAAGGGGCCGCCGCTGCTGCGCTTGTAGCGGCGCATGATCCAGCCGACGATCCCCTCCCAGGGCCCGCTATGCCGCCACTCCCAGCCGGTGCGGGGGTTGCGATACACATACTCCAGACGCTGCGGCGTGCCGTGCAGCAGTACGCGGCGATGCTCCTCCGAGAGCCGCTGCCAGGGCGTGTTGAGCGAAATCCCCAAGTGCCGCGCGACTCCTTCCAGCCAGTGCCACTCCCGGCGGCGCATGGTGTGGTAAAGCAGCGGAATGGCCCCCTGGCGCAGACTGCGCTGGGAATGCCGCACCAGCAGAGCGGGGTCAATCTGTTTACAGACGCCGATCCCCTCGCAGGCGCGGCACATCCCCCGCGGGCTGTTGAAGGAAAAACTGGCCGGAGTCATCTCCGGCAGGCTGACCTTACATACCGGGCAGGAAAAGTCGGTGCTCAGGCGGATCTCCTCGCCGGAATCCAGCCACACGATGAGGGTGCCCTCGCCACGTTCCAGAGCGTTGTCTACCGCCTCGGCCAGCCGTCCCGGCTCCCGCACCGCCACCGGCAGGCGATCCACCACTAGATCAATGTCATGCCGGCGGTAGCGATCAAGAGCGGGCGGATTGTCCAGGGAGACTATCTCCCCGTCCACGCGGGCGCGGGCATAGCCGCGCCTCAAGAGGTCGGCGAACAGTTCCCGGAACTGCCCGCGCCGACTGATCACCAC
>CALFVE010000137.1 GCA_937928475.1 uncultured bacterium
CCCGCGTCAAGTCAAGGGGGTTTTGCAACAGTCTCTTAATTGCAAAGAATTGTTGCCGCCGGGCGAGAACGCAAGACCAGCGCCTGGGCAGCGCGCCGCGCCTCAAGGGGGACTGATTCGCAGTTGGTCCAAGTGAGACGCCCGCGGCGAAGCCGCCCAGATTAGGCGGAGAGCCACTCATGGGCCGCTTACGCGCACAAATCGTGCGTCGCCGCCAGACGGAGAGCCAGTTGATTTTGACCAGTCGAACCTACACGGTAGCGATCTACGTAGGCTGCGCCCAGATATGCTATAATCCTCCCAACTTTGCTGTCTGCGAGAGGAAGGTTTCCCCATGAAGCACACCATCTCCGCGCTGGTCGAGAACAAACCCGGGGTCCTGGCTCGCTGTGCCTCGCTCTTTGCCCGGCGGGGCTTCAACATTGACAGCCTGGCCGTGAGCGAGACGGAGAACCCCGAGGTTTCCCGCATGATCCTGACGGTGACCGGCGACGACCGGGTACTGGAGCAGATCTGTCGGCAACTGGAGAAGTTGGTGGACGTGATCCGGGTGCTGGATCACACCCAGCAGGCCACGGTCGAGCGCGAGTTGTGCCTGGTCAAGGTGAAGGTTACCCGCAGCACGCGTCCCGAGGTCATGCAGGTAGCCAACATCTTCCGGGGTGAGGTGGTGGACGTCGGGGAGCGCACGCTCATCGTCGAGATCACCGGGGATACTGCCAAGATTGATGCGTTCATCAACCTGATGAGCGATCACGGCATCGTCGAGTTGGTGCGCACCGGCAAGGTGGTGCTGGCACGCGGGCGGCAGCCGACGTAACGGCAGCGGAACGACAGCAGAACGGCAGCGCAACGGCAGCCCAGAGGAAGCCGGAGGGGAGCGAGAGGAGGCGGCGGTTCGGAGCCGGGCCCTCCGCTTGGGGAATTGTCAGCGGCTGTACGAAGGGGCCTTAGGCGATCCCGAGGTGAGCGAAATTGCCCAGGTCGGATAATCTGCGCAGGGCAGTGCGTGTCGTGGTGGCCAGCGGGCTAGTGGTGCTGGCCAGCGGCTGTAGGCAATCGGGTCCTGCCCGGCTGCCCGGAGTGTCCCCCACGGTCGCCGTGCCCCCCGGCGGCCCACGCTTTGTCCTGGAGATGCCCGAGAGCTTCCGCTGGGCCGAGGAGCGCACCCAGGAGGAACTGGGCCGCTGCTGGCGCACCCTGCGCGACTTCTACGGCTTCGACGTACCGTACCAGTGGCGCGTCGTCTATGACCCCGATTTGGTGGCCGGCGCCTACGACTTGCCACGGCTCCCCCTTTACGAGGGCGAGGGGCAGGTGCGGTTCAGTGTTGATTATCTGTCGCCTTCGCCGACTAACCCCGACTCGGCGCGGGCCGCAGTGCTGGGAACCATGGAAGGGTTGGCCTACGGCTTCCACCAGCGCCTGGGGATGGACAAGACCGAACTCAACGAGGGGCTGGCAGTCTTCATGGCCCGCAACCTCGCCCCCGGCCTGTGGGGAGGGATGGGCGCCGGGGAGATCAATGCGCTGGTACTGACCTTCCAGGAAGAAGAAGACCGCAACCTGGGCTATTGGCGAGAAAACGGCCGGCCCCCGGAGGGGGTCAGCGAGCGCGACTTCGCCCGCCAGCGAGCGGTGGCGCTGTGGCGGGCCCTGGGAGCAGAGACCTGGGCGGGCATCTGGGCGCAGTTCTTTGCCCGGATGCGGGTAGAGGGCTTCCCTCTCACCCGGGTCAGCGACCGCCGCCAGGCGCATCGGGTGGTGCTCGACGTTCTGCGCAGCGTTACCAAGCAGGACTACTCCCAAGTTTTCAAGGCCTACGGGTACGAGAGTTGAGCGCCGGAGCAGGGGCTTTTTCCAGCAGCCACTGGTTGACTCCGCCCCGACGGACTAAGATCACCGCCGTGTTGTCCTCATAGGCTGGCGCGTATTCCCCTTCCCCCGCGAGTACCACCGCTAGCGGAGACTTGGCCCGCAGCACTAGCCACTCGATCTGGCGGTGCGCCAGGATCTCGCGCCACTCGGGTTTCAGTTTGTAGACTTTCTCGAACTCTTTGAGCAGGTCGGCGCCGTACATGTCGGCGCGCCCGTCAATGTACACCCGATACTCGGGCCACAAATGCCAGATCAGGTACCCGCCCCACTCGTAAGTGTTCAGCAGGTTCCCCTGCAAGCGGTGCTCCCGCACAAACTGGGTGGCTTGCACCGGTAGCAGGTTGTCGGCAATGGTCTTGTCGGGCGCGGGGTCTTTGGGCGCCATCATCACCAGGGCCAGGGCGAGCAGGGTGGCGCCGGCGAGGGTAACCGCCCGGGGGAGGCGGTGTTCGGCCACGGTGGCGTCGCCCAGCCAGGCCAGGCGGCTGCGGCGCAGGCGCTCGCTCAGGTGGCGCGCGGCTAGGGGCACGCAGAAGACCGCCAGCAGCGGCCCGTTGCGCCCCCAGCGCAGGAACAGGATCGTCCCCGCAAACAGCAAGGCTAGCTCCCACAGGCTGGGCGTCGTCGGCGAGAGGATCAGCGAGAGGAAGGCCAGCAGCATCAGCGCCCCGAGCGTCAGGAAGATGGGGTCGTGGAAGTCCGGCGAGGCATACTCCGTGATGACTTGGGCGTGGAGCCGGTTCTCGCCCAGGACATAGGAGAACGGGTAGAGCGCGCCCGGCAGGAAGTTGGGGTTGGCCAGGCAGATGAGCACCGAGAGCAGGCCCGGCACGAGCAGAGGCAAGAGCGCACGGGGTTGGGGCCGCGGCCAAGTCTCGCGAAGGTCCGCTCCCCCGTTGGCGGCTGCCTCGCACGCAGGCGAAACGCCGGCGCCGCGCGGGGAGGGCTGCAACACTTCGCACACTCCAAACAGCGCCAGCAGTGCCCAGCCCAGCAGGAAGGACCCGTGGGTGTTGGCCCACAGTAGGAACAGGGGAGGCAACCACCAGAGCGCGCGCCGGCGTCCCTGCTGGTAAGAGGTCAGCAGGTGCAGCACCAAGAGCACATAGAGCACGATGAGCATCTGGGGGCGAGCGTTGAGCCAGATGCTCACGGCGACCGACATCAGGGCCGTCACCGCGAGCGCGGGGAGCAACCCTGCGCCCCAGCGTACCGCCAGCCAGGCGGCCAGCGCCGCGCAGATGCCGAAGAGCACCGCCTTGAGATAGATGAGGCCCAGCCAGCCCCCGGCGGAATATGCCAGGTAGAGGACGACCTCCCAGCCCCATTCGTGCGCAATCCAGGGCGCTCCCGGTCGGGTCCAGGAGAAGGGATCAGCCTTCGGCACCGCGCCTTGCTGCACGATCACCTGGCCAGTCTTGAGATGCCACCACAGATCATAGTCCCACAGGCGTCCGCTCCCGGAGGCGAAGCCGATGTAGAAGGCGCCCGCCAGGATTAGCCAGGTGACCGCAGTCAGACGTGGCGGCATGGGTCTCCCCACCGCGTGGTGATAGGCGTTCCGCATTCCCGAGCGCGAGCGCCCCGGGAACGAACGCCGGATCATTCCTCCGAACCTGCGCTATGACCTGCCCGTAGAGGCGGCCCGGAGAGCAACCCCGGGCGCGGCGCAGGTGTTTGCACTGAGGGGCGGCAGGAGAAGCCTCGCCCCGCGAGGAACTGGGTTGGTGCGTGGTCTGCCGAAGTGAGGCCAGAGGGGGCTGAGGGTGCTCGGGGATTCGCAACCGTGCGAAGGCCAACGGGGAATTCTCCTTCCGTATCGCTACGCCGCGGGTGAGTTTCGGAGAGATTGTGCCGGTACGGTACGAACTGCACGCCTACGTCTTGCGAGAGGACCGCACGCAAGGGCCGGAGACGATCCTCAACGTCTACTCGCCGAAGCCCTAGCGCGGCCTGCTTCTGCTTTCCCATGGCTGACGATACCTTCGATAGGGCTCCGCCGCCCGCGACGGCGGCGGTGTCCGGTGGGCTGCTGGCCACCCCCGGCGCTGCCGAGAGACTGGCCCGCCTGCTCGACCTGGGCACTCCGGTGGTTGTCACCACGGGAGCCGAGGTCCTGGCCGCGGCGCGGAGCGGACGGGCAGCGGCGGCGATCGTCGGCGAGGACCTGCCGGACCTGACTGCGCTCGACCTGTGCCGTTCGTTGCGAGGGGGACTGGTCGGTAGCGGTCTGCCCCTGATTATTGTGAGCGAACACTTCTCGGACCCGGCCGAGGAGGAAGCCCTGGAGGCGGGAGCCGACGAGTATGTGGACGCCGCCCACCTGGGCGCGCGGCTGGTGCGGCGGTTGCGAGCCCGGCTGCGGCAGGCCTGGCGGCGCCAGGAGAGCAACCCCTTGACCGGCCTCCCCGGGCGCGGTCGGCTGGACCAGGAGATCCTGCGGCGTTTGCCCCACCCCGGGCGGCTGTCGCTGGTGGCGCTGGACGTGCGCTACTTCAAGGCCTTCAACGACCGCTACGGCTACGCCCGGGGCGACGACCTGCTGCGGCTGGTGCGCGACATCTTGGTGGAGGTCCTGGAAGAGCAAGGCGAGCCCGAAGACTTCCTCGCACATCTGGGCGGCGATGACTTCTTCCTGGTCACCTGCCCCGAGCGCGACGCGGCGCTGGTCGCCGAGATGCAGAGAAGGTTTGACCGCTTGGTGCCTACCCTGTATGATGAAGCCGACCGAGCCGCCGGGGGAGTGACCGTGTTCACGCGGGCCGGCGAAGAGCGGTTCGTCCCCCTGGCCTATCTCTCGGCCGTAGCGGTTACCAACCAGGCCGAGGACCTGCGGCATGTCGGACAGTTGGCCGCCGTGGTGGCCGAGTTGAAGGAGTTCGTTCGCAGGACGGAGAACCGCCATCTGGTGCGGGATCGGCGGCAGATACACGAGGCGCGCGCCGCTTGGGACCGGCGATTCGCAGCCGAGGGAGGACAGCAGTATGGCCGAGACGATTCTGGTTGTTGACGACCATCGCGACTTCGTCTTCGCCACCAAGTTGTTCCTGGAGACCCAGGGCTATCAGGTGCGGGAGGCCTACGACGGCCTGGAAGCCCTGGAGGCGGTGGAGAAGGAAAAGCCGGACCTGATTATCCTCGACGTGATGATGCCGCGCCTGGACGGCTGGGCCACGCTACAGGTGCTGCAGGGTAACGAGGCCACCGCCCGCATTCCGGTGCTGATGCTCACCGCGCTCAAGGAGCCGGTCAACGTGCTCACCGGCTTTGACTTGGGCTGCACCTGGTTTTACACCAAACCGATCACCGACTACGACGACCTCGCCCTGGTTATCCGTCGCATTCTCGACAGCATGAAGGCAGAACCGCCGCCGGAGGGTGAGGCGGCTGGGCAGCAGCCGCCTCACTGAGTGCGCCTTCGGTATGCGTTTACCTGCACCCGCTGGCCGTCACTGACGACGGTGAGGGCGCCACTTTCTGCCGTGCTCAGCACCCGCCCTGAGTTTCCCAGGTAAGCGCGCGCCGAGTCGGCCTGTCCGCCCGAGACCAGCAGCCGATGCGCGCCGGTCTGCCGCAGCAACGGCCCGCACCAACGCGCGGCCCGGCCGTGATGCGGCAGCAAGAGCACCTGAGCCTGCAGGGGCACCCCGTGCGCCTGCGCCCACGTTTGCACCCGTTCCAGCCCCGCCTCCTCCTGATCGCCCATCAACAGAATCCGCGTTGCTCCGTACTGCACCAGCAGCGCCGCCGAGTTGTTGTTTAGGTCCGAGCCGGTGTCGGTGAGCAGCGGCTCAGAGGGAGCGACCAGCAAGGCGGTAACCCCGCCGCCTAGATCCAGGACCTGTCCCGCCCGAATCTGCACCACCGGGATCTGCCGCGCCTGCAGGGCCTCGCGGAGGCTGTCATAGGTGTGCGTGTCGGCGGGCAGGAGCGGGTCCAGGAACTGGCGCACCGAAACGCGGGCCAGGAGCGCCTCCGCCGCGTTGCAGTGATCGGCATCGGGGTGAGTGAGCAGGAAGGCGTCCAGCCGCCGCACCCCTCGGCAGGCCAGGAAGGGGATAATCACGTCCTCGGCGAGGTTCCACGACGTCGGCGGGGCGCTGCTCCCCGCGTCCATCATCAGCGTCCTTCCCGCGGGGGACTGCACCAGCACGCAGTTGCCCTCCCCCACCGCCAGGACGGTCACGGTCAGGCGCGGAGGCTGCGCCCACTGCCAGGCGAGGGCGAGGACCAGACCGGCCGCCCCGGTCCCTGCCGCGAGGCAGAGCCGGTCGCGCGACTGGCAACGCAAAGCGCGCGCCAGGGGGCGGCGCAGGTCCGCGCGGGCGAGCACCAGCAGCCCGCCGGCCACTAGCAGGTACCAGGCCAAGTTCGCCGCCGGTCCGAAGTGCACCACGTCCACATACGCGAGGGGCAGCGCCCGGAACAGCGCATTGACCTGCAGCATCACCGCGATTAGCACCCGGCACGCTGCGCACAAGGCCACCGTCACCGGCAGGAGCCAGGAGGCGGTCAGCAGCGCCAGCATCCCCAGGGGCAGAATGACCAGAGAAAGCGGAATCGCCACCAGGTTCGCGAGATTCCCCAGCAGGGGGAGGCCGTGGAAGTTCGCCACCACGAGGGGCGTGGTCATCGCCCAGGCGCCTACCGTCCCCCAGAACACTGTCCGGAGCAGCGAAGGCTTGCGCCGTCCCCCGGTCAGCCGGTCGGGCAGCGCCCGCGGCACAAACAAGATGACCCCCAGCGAGGCGGCGAAGGTGAGTTGCGTGCCCACGTCAAAGACCGTCCAGGTGTCGCTGAGAGCGAGGGCCAGCGCCGCTAGGGCCAGCGCGCTGTAGGGGTCGTAGTCGCGGTGAGTGACCATGGCGTAGGACAGGATTGCCGCCATCACCAGGGCGCGGGCCACCGAACCCTCCAGGCCGGAAAACAGGGCAAAGGCCACCATCGGCGGCGCCAAGAGCAGCAAGTGCCAGGGGGCCAGCGCTCGTCGGCCTTTCCCGGTCACCAGCAGCACCATCGTCAGGACAATGAAGGTGACCTGAGCACCCGAGACGACCAAGAGGTGGACGGTGCCAGTGCGGCGGAAGAGGTCCTCGGCGGCCTCGTCCACGTGCCCCGCCGCCCGTTGCCCGAAGACCATCCCTCCCATCAGTCCGGCGTAGAACTCAGGCCGGGGCCCGGGCATGGCCCGTGTCAAGAGCGCGGCAGCCTGGCGCTGCCTTTGCGCCACCAACTCCACGAGCCGCTCGCTGCAGCGCGGCTGGCCAGGGAGCACACTCGCGCTGCGCAGAGTGCCCCGCCCGCACAGGCGGCGCTGAGCGTAGAACCGACGCGCATCGAACTGTCCCGGATTCGCAGGGGCCGGCGGCGCCTCGAGGCGGGTAACCTCGGCGTGCAGGCGCTCCCCGGCCCGCAGGGGGACTGCCCAGCCGGGCTCGAACAGCGCGACACGTCCGGTGACCGGCCGCCACGGACCTGTCTTTCGGATCGCCTCGACGTCAACAATCACCCGGCGACCGGAGGGCCGCGACGTGACTGGCTCCACCACCCGCCCCACGATCTCGACCTGATCCAGGGGCAGGAAGTGCTTGAGATGGCTAGGAGGAAGGGTATAATGGTGTGAATGTAGGAGTATTCCCAGCGCGAAGAAGGGCACGGCGAGGAAGAGGCGGAGCGCGCGGGTGATCTTACCCAGGGCCAGGCCCAACGCGCCGAGGGCCAGGCAGAAGGTGACCAGCGCCGGCGACCACGGCCAGCCCAGGCGATCTTCCGCGACGATTCCGAGGGCCAGCCCGACCGCCAGCACCAGTAGGGGGCGGTAAGCGATCTGGCGCGCAAGTTGCGACCTAACGCTTTGCCGACTTATCTCCCGGACCGCGCGCATGAGGGGGGATTTCCGAGCCGGCAGGCGCCGTTCCTGCGTGGGGTCACGGTGCTTGCCTGAGGGGCGACTGCTCTCGGGAGAAAATCCCGGATTCGCGATTCTCGTATGTGCGTCTATCGTCGTGTATGGGGGCGTTTGCTGCGGGATCCTCGTTACCTTGTGCGATAGTAGGAGGTATCGAGCATGAATACTTCTGGGCGCATACCGGCTGCGTCCTTCCCCAAGATGCTGCTGGCGATGGGCCTGCTGGCGCTGGCCGTGGCCGCAGGCTGTGGCGGAGGTTCTTCCCCGATTGTCGCTCCGCCGGGCGGCGAGACGGCGTGGGCGGGGGCCTCAGAGGCGGAAACGGTGGCGCCCGCCGAGATCAACCCCGCTTTGGCTGCTCCCAGGCTGATTGCGCCGCCCAATGGCGCCACCGGTGTCTCCCGCTCCCCGACGCTGCAATGGACCGCAGTGGAGGGTGCGACTTTCTACCGCCTGCAGGTAGCCTTGGACCTGGGCTTCAGGCAGCTGGTGTTCGGTCGGCCGGTGGAGGGCACGCAGTTCCGCTTGGAGGCCCTGCCCACCGGCACCGAACTCCGCTGGCGGGTCGCCGCCGGCAATAGCCAAGGCTGCGGGCCCTGGTCGGAGGTCTGGCGCTTCACTACCGAGGGCCAGCCGCTCCCTGCTCCGATCCTTCTGCAGCCGGAGAACGGCGTCACCAACGTCTCTCGGACGCCTACGCTCAGGTGGCATCCCGTGCCGGGGGCGACTCATTACGTGGTGCAGGTGGCCAAGACCGATGGCTTCCGCGAGTTCCTGGTGATTCGCGAGGTAGCCGAGACGCAAGTGACGCTGCCTCTTTTGCCCCCGGGGACTACGATCTGGTGGCGGGTACGGGCCTTCAAGGTAGGCGCGGTCAGCCCCTGGTCGCTGCCCTGGCGATTCACCACGGAGGGCCATCCCCTGGCGGCCCCTACGCTGCTCGCGCCGCCCAACGGGGCAACCGGCGTGGCCCGACGCCCGGTGCTGAGATGGGCGCCGGTCGCCAACGCCAAGCACTATCGGGTTCAGGTCGCTCGCGACAGTGCCTTTGGCCTGGTGGCGGTCGGGATCGTGGTACCGGGCACGGAGGTGCAGTTGCCGCTCCTGCCGCCGGGGACCAAGTTCTGGTGGCGGGTGCGGGCTGGCTGGGAGACAATCGAGGGGCCGTGGTCGGAGGTCTGGAACTTTACCACTGAGGGGATAGCCTTAGGCCGGCCCGTGCTCTCGGAGCCACCCAAGGGGGCGGTGGGCGTCTCGCGCTCCCCGACGCTGCGCTGGCATCCGGTGGAGCGCGCCGCGGGCTACTGGGTGCAGGTGGCCAGGAACGACGGCTTCACTGTTGAGGTCATAGCCCGCCGCGTGACCACGACCTCCCTGGCACTCAGCGGACTGCCAGCGGGGACCAAGTTCTGGTGGCGCGTGCGTGCTTACGCCGAGGGCGGGGAAGGGCCCTGGTCGGAAGCCTGGAACTTCACTACCCGCGCTGAATAACGCTAAACCTTGGCCATGCAGCGGCGCAGCCTCGGGCTAAGGCCGCGGGGACAGGGGGGGGCGCGCTGCTGTCTGCCGCAGGTCCCGAAACGGTCAAGTTCCCTTACTGCGGCCGGTCGTTCACAGCAAGGTGGTTGGGTGTACGGAGGCGATCTCCACTCCCGCCTGGGTGAGCATCTCGGCGAACTGCAGGGCGTTTTGGACCGCCTGGGCCGCGTAGTGGTTGTTGAAGAAGACTGCGGTGTGCCTGGCTTGCGCCGCAAGATCGCGGACCTTGTCCACCCACTCCGCCAGTTCCTCCCGCGAATAGAGGTAGTCATACCGCTGCCAGGCCTCCTCGTGTTGCCACCACTTCTCGTAGTTGCGCCCGTGAAAGCGCACGTACGCCCACTCGCCGGTTACCACTGCCACCGGCGGCACGAGACTGCGAAAGCGCGGCTGGTCCACGCAGCAGAAGCTCAAGCCCAGCCGTCCGAGCAAGTCAAAGATGGCGTCGTGAATCCAGTCCCGGCTGCGGAACTCCACCACTACCGGCAGGTCAGCGAGGCCCTCTCGCAGGCGCTGAAGATAATCGCGGTTGGCGGGCGTGTTGTGGAAGGAGTGGGGGAACTGGGCCAGGACGCAGGCCAACTTGCCCTCGCGAAGCAGTGGCTCCAGCGCGCGGCGATATGCGGCGAAGGTTTCCTCGGTGGCCTCCCGCTCGTGAGTCATAGTCGAGGTGGCCTTGACGGCGAAGCGGAAGTCGGGGCCGACTTTGCGCGCCATCGCGGCCAGGGTACGGCCGCTGGGCATGCGGTAGTAGGTGTAGTCCACCTCCACGGCGGCAAAGTGTCGAGCGTAGTAGGCCAGGTAGTCGCGGGGCTGGATCCCCTCCGGGTAGAAGGGCCCCACCCAATCCGCATAAGAGTAGCCGCTGGTTCCGAGGTAGACCACGGTAACCCCAGTGGGAACGACAGTTCGAACGGCCGTTGAAGCGGCAGGGAGACCGCTGGCTTCGGCGTCTTCTCCCTGCTTGCGGTTGGCTCCTCCCTGATGCCCGCACCCAGCCTCCGGCGCGGTGGGCACTTGCCCCCGCCGGACACCACGGGTAGTCTGCGGAGGAGAAGGAAGATGATCAAGCCGATCCGGCTGACGCTTCATGCGCGCGAGCGTGCGCAGCAGCAGGGTGCCGGCGAAACGCAGATCCTGGAGGCGATACGCGAGGGCGCCTGGAGGCGCTCAAAGCCTTTCCCTATCATGCCGAGTGGAACGGCCGCCTGTATGCGTCTAAGCAGGTGCGCCCGATCTTCGTCGAAACTCCGCAGGCGCTCGTGGGGGTCACCGTCTACGTCTACTGCTCAGATCAGGAGGGGTTGCAATGACAATCACCTACGACGCCAAGGTTGACGGACTGTACATAGGTTTTCGCGATACCAAGGTAACCAGCAAGGAACCGAATGAGGGCACCGCCGTGGACCTGGACGCCGAGGGGCGCCTGGCCGGGGTGGAAACCCCCGATGCCGTCGCGCGCTCGGGCGGCAAAAAGGTCTTCCGGCAGATCACCCTGGGGGACATTGCTCTGGGTCGGGCCACGGCCTATTCGCTCTGCCCCCCTCTCACTGGCGCCTCGCGACTTCTCTTTCCCTGCCGTTCACTCGCGACTTTCGACCTCCGACTCGCGACTCCTGTCTGCCCTTGTCTGCGCCCACTTGACCGCCTCAGCTACCAGGAAGAACCCCACGCATGCCGCCAGGCTCAGGCCGATCTCCGCGCCGGTCAGGGCCGAAGTCCGGAATATCCCTTGCAGCGCCGGTACATAGGTTACCGCTAGTTGCCCCAGGAGAGTGAGGGCCACCGCCGCCAGCAGCCGGGGGTTGGTGAAGAAGTTGCGTCCCAGGACGAGCGCCCGCTCCATTCGCACCGACAGCACATTTGCCATCTGCAGACCAGCCAGGGTGAAGAAGGCTAGGGTTCGGGCGTCGGTAGGATCCTTAGGATAGCCGGTGCGGGCCCAGTCCCAGAAGAACAGTGCCAGAGTAATGAGGCCCATGAGCAGGCCGGTCCAGAGGATGTTGAGACCCATCCCCCGGGCAAAGAGGCTCTCTCGCGGCGAGCGCGGTCGCCGGCGCATGACATCGCCCTCCGCCGGCTCAAAGCCTAGGGCCAGCGCAGGCAGCCCGTCGGTGACCAGGTTCACCCACAAGATCTGCACCGGCAACAGCGGCAACGGCCAGCCCAGCACAATGGCGAAAAAGATCGTCCAGATCTCGCCCGTGTTGGTACCCAGCAGGTAGCGAATGAACTTGCGGATGTTATCATAGATGACCCGGCCCTGTTCGATGGCGGCGACGATGGTGGCGAAGTTGTCGTCGAGCAGAACCATGTCAGAGGCGTCCTTAGCCACCTCGGTGCCGACCTTGCCCATGGCGGTGCCGATCTCTGCGCGCTGGAGCGCCGCCGCGTCGTTCACTCCGTCGCCGGTTACGGCCACGATCTCGCCGCGCTTGCGCCAGGCCTCCACCACTTTGACCTTGTCGGCGGGCGAGACGCGCGCGTAAACAGCGATCTCGGGCGCTTGCTCCGCCAGCTCCTCAACGGAGAGCGTCTCCAGTTGCTTGCCCTCCATCACCCGTCCGCCTTCTTCCAGTAAGCCAACCTGCTCGGCGATGCTGGCGGCGGTGGCCGCGTAGTCGCCGGTGACCATCACGGTACGGATGCCGGCCTGCCGGGCGACCGCCACCGCGGGAGCCGCCTCGGGTCGGGGTGGGTCCATCAGGGCAATCAGGCCCAGAAAGACCAGGTCTCGCTCGACCACTTCGGGATCGAGGTCTTCCGGGATCTCGGGAAGAGGAGCATAAGCGGCAGCAAGCAGGCGCAGGCCCTCCGCCGAACTCTCCCGGATGTGGGCGGCGACCTCGGCGCGGGCCTCGGAATCCAGCGGCCAGACCTCACCATCCCGGCGATAACGGGTGCACCGCTCCAGGACCTGGTCAGGTGCGCCTTTGACCACGGCGAAGTAAGGTGTGGCCTCCCCCGCCGGGTGGGGGTGAACGGTGGTCATTCGCTTGCGATCGGAGTCAAAGGGAATCTCGTCCAGCCGGGGATACTTCTCGGCCAGATCCTCCCGCCTCAGACCGGCCGCCAGGCCCGCGGCCAGCAGCGCCACCTCAGTGGGGTCGCCCAGCGCGCGCCCGTAGTCCGGTGCCCCGTCCTCCCCCACCGGCAGATGGGCATCATTGCAGAGCACGAACGCACGCAGCAGTTCCTTGAGAGCGGGGGCCAGGTCACCGCCGGCGGTCTGTACGGTGGGGGTTCCCTCTCCCGCCTCTCGCCTCCCGCCTCCCGCCTCCAATCGCCACTCCCCCTCCGGCGTCCACAGCAGCACCGGACGCATCGCCCCCTCGGTAAGCGTGCCCGTCTTGTCGGTGCAAATCACGGTCACCGACCCTAGGCCCTCCACGGCAGGCAGGCGCCGGATCAGTGCCCGGCGCCGCACCATCTGCTGCGCGCCCAGGGCTAGGGCGATGGTGATGACCGCCGGGAGGCCCTCTGGTACAGCCGCCACGGCCAGCGAGACGGCGGTGAGGAACATCTCCTCCAGCGTGTGCTGCCGGAGCAGACCCACCACCAGCACCACCCCACAGATCGCCACCGCGACCGCCATGAGTACCTTCCCCACCCCGTGCAGGCGCCGCTGCAGAGGAGTAGCGGTCTCCCCGGTTTCTTCCAGCAGGGCAGCGATCTTTCCGAGTTCGGTATCCATGCCGGTGGCCACCACTACGGCCTTCCCCCGGCCTCGGGTAATCACTGTCCCCGAATACAGCATGTTCTTGCGGTCGCCCAGCGGCGCTTGGGCATCGGGAATAACCGCGGTGGTCTTGTCCACCGGGTAGGCCTCACCCGTGAGGGCCGCCTCGTCGGCCTCTAGGCTGGCCTCCTCGACCACCCGGGCGTCGGCCGCTATTCGCATTCCGGCCTCCACCAGCAGCACCTCGCCAGGGACAACCTCGACGGCGGGGATCTCCTGCGGCTGCCCATTGCGCAGGACGCGGGCCACCGGCTGGGCCAGCGCCCGCAGCGCCTCCAGGGCCCGGTGGGCACGGCGCTCCTGGGTAAACCCGAGCAGGGCGCTGAGCAAAACAATGACCCCGATGACGGCGGCGTCGGTCGCCTCGCGGGTGACCGCGCCGGAGATGATCGCCGCCGCGATCAGCAGCAGCATGAGCGGCTCGGTCAACTGGCGCAGGAACATCCCCACGGCGCTGGGCCCTCGCCCGCGTTCCAGTTCATTGGGACCGAAGCGAGCGCGCCGCTCCGCCGCTTGCTCGTCGCTGAGACCGCGTTGGAGGTCGGTGCCCAGGCGCGCGGCCGTCTCTTGGGCACTCAGCATGTGCCAGGCGACTTCGTACTGCCCTGTTGCTGGGGCTAGCGGTGTTGCCTTCCTCATGTCAATCTAACCCGCCTCCCGGACGGACGCGCCTCGGCGACCGGCAACTGTCTGCGCTGCTCTGCGCAGGAACCTTACTGTCTCCTGCCGAACTGCGCCTTGTGCAGATCGCCTCGCTGTCGTTGGTCAATTTTCGCTGCCATGCACGTTTGGATCTGACCTTGCCTCCCGGCCTGAATCTCATCCTGGGTGCCAACGGGTCGGGCAAGACCACTGTCCTGGAGGCGATCATGCTGCTGGCTACCGGACGCTCCCCGCGCACCAACTGGCTGCGCGAACTGATGCGCTGGGACGCCGAAGAGGCCCGCGCCGAGGGCGAGTTCCGCAGCCGCTCCGGCCGCACTGACCAGGTCACCGTACTGCTCACCCGCACTGGCCTCGGCGAAGCGCAGCGCAGTACCTGGCTGAACGGAGCGCCCCCGCCCTCCGTGGCGATCTTACTCCAGCGCCTGCCCGTTGTCCTTTTTGAGCCCGAAGACCTGCAACTAGTCAAGGCTGGCGCGCGGGAGCGCCGCCGCTTTATGAACGTGGCGCTGGCCGGCCTGCGCCCCTTGTACCTCGACGACCTGTTGCGCTACCGCCGGGCGGTACAGCAGCGCAATGAGTTGCTCAAGCAAGCGGCGCTCGGGCGCGTCTCCGGGGAGGAACTCGCTCCCTGGACGGCCCAGATGGTCAAGGCCGGCGCACAACTGGTGGCTGACCGCCGCTGGCTGGTCGAGCATCTGGCCCCGCGGGCGGCCGCCCTCTACGCCACGCTCTCCGGGGAAGCCGAGCCGCTGGAACTGCGCTATCGCCCCAACATTGAGAGCGAAGAGGGCCTCCCGGAGACGATGCAGGCCTTCTACGAAGCCCTAGAAAGCAGCGCGGCCTGGGAGCAGCGCCGGGGCGCCACCCAGGTCGGTCCCCACCGCGATGAGTTGCTAACCCTGCTCGGCGGTCGCGCGGCCCGGGAGTTCGGCTCTCAGGGCCAGCAGCGGACCGCCGCCCTCGCCCTCAAGTTGGCCCAAGCCCAATTGCTGGCAGACAGTCGCGGCGAGCCGCCGCTAGTCCTGCTCGACGACTGCCTCTCCGAACTCGACCCCGACCGTCAGCGCCATGTGCTGGAGCTGGTGGGTCAGTTTGACCAACTGCTGCTCACCACCGCTGGCCCTCCCCCCAGCGGCCCTCCGGTAGCAAGCACCGTTCGGCTGTAGAGGACAGGCGCCGCCCGGCTGTCTCGGCGTCCTACTTCAGGCAGGCCGGGCGGCCGGCGCCGTCTGCTGTCCAGTGATTGCGCACACACTCGCAGCAGACTCCGCGGTTAGCGCAGGGGTCATAGGTGCAGGCGCACAGGGGCAGGTTGGTCTCGCGCTGCAAGCAGGCCGCCGCCGAGCCCTTGAGGGAGAGCGTTGCTGCAGGCCTGACTGTCCTCATGCAGGCGGTGAGGGAGCCCGAATCGCCATGAGCCCGCACGCACAGGCAGCAGATCGCCCAGTTTGCGCACTCGGTGTTGGTGCATGCGCACATCAGGCGGTTCGTTTCGTAGTTGGCACAGGTGAAGTCAGGCATGCATAACCTCCGTAAGTGTGTTGACAAGGGCGGCGACTCCTGCGGCCGCCGCAAGAGATCGGGCTCAAGTGGGCGGCTCAGGCAGGGACATCAGCGGCGGGGCCACCGCCACCTGCCGCGCCGTCTCGCCCGGCGCTACGCTCCAGATCTCGGTATCGTCCAGGACGAAGTACAGGCGCGCTTCTCGCGGAGCCCAGACCAGGTCCTTAGGCGAACGCCCTTGCAGGTCCACCGGCTGGGGCGAAGTGAACCCCGGGCCAGTCAGATAAAGAGTTTTTCCCCCGGCGGCGCCGGTGCCCTGTGCTCCCGGCGCGGCGGGCCCTCCGCAGAGCAGCGCCCAGTGCTTGCCCTCGGGGGCGGGGGCCACCTCCAGCACCGGGTCCTTCACTGCCGTGCTGGTGTCACCTACAAATTCCGGCGCGCCCTCGACTGGAATGTGCCAGACCAGCACCGGCCCCGGGGTGCCCGGTAGCCCGGCTGGCCGATAGGCCGCGTAGACCGGCGTGTCCTGGCCTTGCTGGAGCAGGGTGACCTGCCCAGCCGCTAGCGCGTCGGGTTTGATCCCGCGGGCGGCCAGCATCTCTGCGGTGAGACACGGCTCCAGCCCCTCCGGCTGGCTCACCTTCCAGCGCACGATCTCTCCCTGCGCGACCAGGGCCACCAGGGGCCCCTCCCCGCTGAGAAAGGCAGCCCCGACATAGCCCTCCGGGAGGTCGAGCGGCCGGCTCGGTCGCACCGTGGCCACCACCAGCGGCCGCCCGGTCCAGGCCGTGGCTACCTCCTCGGCCAGGCGGGTGATGTCGCAGGCCAGGCGTTCCACCTTGCGCTGCCCCGTTACGGTGAGGAAGCAGATGGTCTGCAGCACCGTTCCCTCAAAGCGCGTCGCCACTGGGGTCGGGAAAAGAGGCATGTACACGTCCACCGCACCCCAGGACTGGGACTGGGCTCGGTCGAAGAAATACATCAACAAGTCGCGGTTGCCGCGGTCCTTCAGAAAGGGAAAGACGAACTTGTCCCCGCCGGGCGAGAAGGTCATGAAGCCGTCGGGATTGGTAATGACCGTTACTGTCCCCCGGGCCATGGTCAGCGGTTCCCACTGGCCGTCTTGCCAGCGCAGCATGTTCTGGCCATTGGCTACCACCGCCAGTTGCTTGCCGTCGTGACTGACCGAACCCGGCAGCAGCGCCAGCGGAGCCGGAGCCAGTTTTTCCGCTCCCGGTCCACAGCCGCCCAGAACTGCCGCCAGCCCCAGGCCCAGGACTGTGCATATTCCAATTCGTAGAGATGGCGACTTCATGCCCAGCGACCGCCCTCCCGCTCGCGACACCTGCAACGCCCCGGAGCCGGGGCGTCCGCTAGGTCTAAACCAATAATAGCGGCAGCAAAGTTCCCCGCCGGTGCCCTACGTTCCTTCCCGGAACTGGTACTCGGCCGGCAACGTCCTAGTATGCTAACATGCCTCGGCTCAGGGGTGCCACCACGTATGAATCACCCGCCGCTGCGAGGAGGTAGCGCATGATGCCGATACTGAAACCCTCCGCAATTTGTCTGCTAGTGGCCCTCGCTTTGCCGGCGGTGGCGCAACAGGTGCCGCCGGCGCCGGCTCCGACCTCGCCCACCGAAGCCCAGGCCCTGTATGAGCAGGTCAACGCGCTCATGCTCATTCGCGGCGTGGGCCTGACTCAGGTGCAACTGCGAAGCCTGCTGGCGGTCCTGCAGAATCTGCAGACGGCCCGCGAGACCTATCGGCAGCGGCTGCTAACTCTGTATCAGCAGCAGGGCGAGGTCCTGAAGCAGGCTGTGGAGGCCTCGCTCAAGGGGCAGGCGACGGCGCAGCAGATGGCCGCCGCACAGACCGCCCTCGCCGCGCTGGCCCAGATCGAAAGCGCAGTGCAACAGGCTTATGACACCGCAGCAGCGCAGTGGGACGTGATCCTGTCTCCGCCGCAGGACCTGCTGGTGGAGACCCCGGGGCGGGCTGTACAGCGGCGGCAGGCCCAGGCCCTGCTAGGGGGCGCCAGCAGCCTGCCGGATTACCTCGCGCAGCAAGCCGACCTCATGCGCGCGCTGTCTCCGGCGGAGTATGAACTGGTGCGCTACTGGCAGGCACAGCGCCTGGCGGCAATGCTGAGGCCGACGCTGGCTCCCGGGTTCGACTACCTAGCGGCGCGAGTGCTGGAGATCCTGGACACTATCTACCTGGCGGACGCTTCCACGTATGTGTCGCAGCGCGCCACCCTGGCGGCGATGATCGGCCAGTACCTGGGGCTGCGGGAGGTAACGCAGCCCGGTTACTTCCTGTGGGACCAGGTCGAACTGCTCCTGGGCAGCGACCAGTCCGTTCAGGTGGTGCAACAACTGCTGGGAGAGCAGCCGGCGCCGATTCCCTCGGTGGAGGCCACGGCCGCGGAGACGGTGAAGAGCCTGGGCGCGCTAGCCAACCAGGCTAAAGTCTTGGGACTGGCGGACGACCTGGGCCTGACCGGCGGGCAGTTGCGGGCGATGCAGCCGCTGGTGCAGCAAGCGGAGAGTGCGATCGCCGGCCTGGCGGCGGCGACGGCCACGCGGCTGGCGGGAAATCAGACGGCCCTGCATCAGATACGAGACGTCCTGCTGGTGGGGAGTGCTCTGGCCCCCGAGCAGCAACAGGCCTGGACGGCTCTGCGCGAGGCCCTCAGCCAGGACCGGCAGAAGGCGCTGGCCGCCGCCGCGGCCCTGGTGAGGACGCGCGACTTGCTGAGCATGGAGCAGGCCGCCCTGGTGGAGTGGCCGGTGGCTCTGGCCGGTGGCCCGGAGCAACGTGAGGCGCAGTTGCGGGAGTTGCGGGCGGTGGCAGGACAGATTCGGCGGGGCTACGCCTTCTTCGCGGGGCTACGCTTCCAGAAGGTCTCCCTCTACACGCGGATTCGGGTGCAGCGTACCCGCGAGCTCTTGGCCGAGTATCTGCCGGAGGATTCGCCGCGGTGGCCGCAGGCAGAGGCCTTTGTGCTGGACCTGGTCTCGGAGGCGCGCAGTTCGCCGCTAGAGGCCTGGGAGCAAGTGTGGCCGCGCCTGGCCACCCGCCTGATGGTAGGCCTGGGAGCCGTGCCCGGACCGGAGAGCCTGGTCGCAGTGGCGCGCCCTATCTCCTGGGAACGCTACGCCAGCACGCTTACCGGCCCGGAAGCCGGCCAGACCTTGGCCCGGATAGCCGAGGCCAAGGGAGCCTGATAGGGCGCAAGAAAGGCGCCTGCCGTGCTTACCTCTTCAGACCCAGCACGCGGCAGTGGAAGGCCAGCGAGTCACGGATGTGCTCGTCCCAGTAGCCCCAGTCATGCGCTCCGGGGAACTCGCGGTACTCATGGGCGATCCCTAGTCGGGTCAGGTGCCGCGCTAGTTTGCGGTTGCCCTCCAGCAGACTATCTTCGGTGCCGCAGTCGAAGTAGAGGGCGGGCGCGTGCTCTGGCGATAGGTTCTCGGCCAGGGCAAAGGGGTCATTTTCGGCGCGATGGGAGTTGCGCTTGCCCAGCGGGCCGAAGATGAGGCGCAACTCCGCGCGCATCTCGCCCCAGTTGGGCAGCGTGCGCCCGACCTCCATCGCCGAGGAGTGCGCCCCGACGGAGCAAAACAGATCAGGGTACTTCAGACCCAGTTTCATCGCCCCGAACCCGCCCATGGACAGCCCCCCGATGACTCGCGCCTTCCCTCGTCGCTTCACCTGGAAGCAGGCCTCCACCGTTCCCATGACCTCTTTGAGCAGGTACTGCTCGAAGGCCGGCCCCTGGTAGTAGTCGCAGTAGAAACTGTGCTCTCCGTCCGGCATGACCACCATCAGGGGGAGCCCGGCGACGTAGTTGACCAGGCGGGTGTTGAGGAGCCAGGTCTGGTGGTCGTCGCAGTACCCGTGCAGGAGGTAGAAAACAGGGTAGGGCCCCGGCCCCGCGACCCAGGAATCGGGCAAGAGGTAACTGAACGACATCGGCCGGTTGAGGACAGCGCTGCGGAAGTTGAGGGTGCCAACGCTCATAGGGCATGCCACCTAGTAGGGAGATGCAGCGGGTTTCCGCGCCAGCCCTCCGGATTCCTCGGCGCACCGCCGACCCTGGGGACACGAGGGCCTTCTCAGCCGCCACCCCAGGGTTTCACGCAGGAGCAGCGGCCCTCTTCGCGGAAGAAGGCACCATCGCTGGCAAGGGAGGCTTCCTCATGGTTACCCACCACCGGCTCCTGGCGATCGCTCTCGTCTGCCTTCTGGCGTGGCCTCTCCTCGCCGCCACGCCGGAGGACAGGACCCTGACCCTCCCCTGGAAGTCGAGTTTCGTCAATCATGCCTGGGTGCAATCCGGCGCCCTGGCGCTCACGCACTGCTTCCGCCTAGACGAGGGGCCTACGGTAGTCATCAAGGCCACCGATTGCTCGGCGGGAACCTGGCAGCCGCAGCCCGGCCGCCAGAACCCTTCGCCGGTTGTGCTGGAGTTCTTCCTGGAGGTTCCCCAACCCGGCAAGTGGTGGGTCTGGTATCACCTGCGGGCGCCTCGGGCGATGACGGTCAAGCATCTCGAGGGCATAGACGCGAGCCTGGGCACTCCCATCGGCTGGGTGAGCCACGACCTGCCGGCGGGCGAGTGGCAGTGGGTGCGGCGCGAGGCTCCCTGGAGCTTCCCGGCCGGTCTGCACGAACTCCAGATGGACCAGTGGACCCCGGGGGTGGAACTGGACCGCATTGCGCTGACCACAGACGAGAACTGGACGCCGGAGGCGGGTGTGCCCGAACCCCTGGCGCCCACGCTGTGGACGGAGGGCGTGGCATACACCGCCGACGCTTATCCCTCGACCGTGCTGGGGTGGAAGGGGTTGGAGATCGCTGAGGACCTCGCCGGCGGTCAGGTGCGGCTTTCCTACTCGACCGACGGCGGCAAGACCTGGACCCCGGTTCCCGAGAGCCGCGACCTGTCGGGCCTGGCGGTGAAGAGCGACGGCACCGACCGTCTGCGCTTTCGCGCGGAGTTGCGGCGCAGTCCGGAGGGCACCTCGCCTCGGCTCGGTCCCGTCGCGCTGACCTACGTCGGCGACCGGGACGATCTCTTTAGCCTCGAGGACCAGACCGCGCGGTTTTTCTTCTCGCGGCACAACGGGGCGCTTTGCGGGATCCAGAACGTGGTCACCGGCACCTGGCTGACTCCAGAGCGCCGGCCCCAGCCGATCTTCTCGGCGCGCTTGCGACCGGTAACGGGTGGGCCGGAGAAGGACTGGGAGACCGTGACCTCGCTCGACGCCAAATGCCTCGCGGCGGCGGTCAACAGTAGAGGCGGCAAGTTCACCTATGAAATCGCACGGCCTGACGGCAAAGCCACTGTGACTCTGACGGTGAATAAGACTGGCCCCGGCGAACTTACCTGGACCGCCGAGGCGACGAACGGGTTGCGGCAGTTCGAGATCGTGCACCTCACCTACCCCCTCGCCTACGGCGTCAAGGCCAGCGAGAGGCCGGCGGACGACACTATGCTCATCAACGGGAACTACCTGGTGAAGTTCCCCGCCACCTTCGGGCACTTCCTCTACTGGTGGCCCACCAACACCGCGCCTCTGATGGATGTCTTCAGCGCTAGGGAGGGCCTGGCCCTAATCGCGCACGACAAGACCATGCGCTCTACCGGCCTCTCCTGCCGGGGCCTGGAGCGGGAGGCGGTGGAACTGTCGCTGGTCAAGGCGGTGCGGATCAAGCCGGGGGAAGCCTTTCGCGGCCAGCCGCACCTGCTGCGCGTGCACCAGGGCGACTGGCACGCAACGGCTCTGGCTGAGCGCCGGTGGCTGGCGGAGACCTGGCCGACCGCCGAGCCGCCGCTGTGGTTGGCCGAATGTGACGGGTGGGTTCCTACCGGCTGGCCCGCGGGCTGGTGGGTGAACATGGGCCACTTCGCCGACCGGATGCGAGCCGAGAACGGCTTCGGCTGGATCCAATACTGGAACTTCCAGGTCCCGGGCACGACCTGGACCATTCCGCACCCCAACCCCATCAACGGCAGCGAGGAGGAACTCCGCTGGGGGATTGATCAGATTCACCGGCGGGGGATGCGCGTCACTTTCTACATTCAGGGTTTGCTCTACGATCCAGCCGGCGACGGCACCTCCCCGGACGATCCGATCGGACACCTGCACCGGCGGGACCTGTGGCCGGGCTTTGAGTTACCCGGCCCCGGCTTTGCCGAGCGCTGGGCGCGCCGCACCGCCGACGGCGAAGTCCGCGAGTGGTCGCCGACGGAGCGGGAGATGTGCTACGCCAGCCGGGGTTTTCAGGAGTACAAGCGCAAGTGGGCGATTGACCGATTCATGGAGCGGCTCGGCCTAGACGGCATCTACTGGGACTCGCTCAGCCGGGGCGACACCTGCTGGGGCAGTGACCACGGCCACGGCGATGACCCCGGCCAGTGGGGGATCGGCGCGCAGGCCAACCACGCGCTTATCCTCCAACAAGCCCGCAAACTCAACCCCACGGCGGTCTTTGCCACCGAAGGACCGCCGGTGGATACGCTCGGACAAATCATAGACGTGCATCTGGACAACGCCCCTAACCTAGACGTAGTGCGCTTTCTCTTCCCCAAGATGCTCATCTACCTGGGTACTGCGGATGGAGCCGATCCCCAGCGGCGCAAGGCCTTCCTCTACGGCTGCCGCTTCGACGGCATCGGCCTGGAGCCCGACCAGCAAGCCCTGCTGCGCATCCGCCGCCTGACCAAGCAGTATCTCTATCCCGCGACGCCGATGGATACGCTGGGACTGAAGATTGAGATTCCGCGTGGGGCGGGCTTCCAGCCCGCTACTCCTGCCGATGGCCTCCAGGCCCGCTGGTTCCTCTGCGAGCCGAAACGCACCCAGGGCGCGGTGGTCACCATCCTCAACGAGCAGAAGGTCCCCGGTGCGACGATCACTATCCCCACCGAGGCGCTCGACCCGATTCAGGAGGCCTGGGTAGTGGACGCCGACGGCGCCGACGGGCCGCTGGCCGGCGGGGAGTCCCTGGACGGCGGGAAGGCCTATCGCTTCCCAGTGCCGGAGGCGTTTGCCTCCACCGTACTGCTCTTCGCGGGGAGCGCCGAACCACGGGTGACCGTGGAGAATGAGACGCTGCTGGCGCGGGGCGGCGAGGCCAAGGTCACGGTAAAACTGGAGAGCCTGCGGGGAGAGCCTCTGCGGGGCACGTTGTCGCTGGTGACGCCGTCCGGGTTCTCCTCCTCCCCCGTGGGGTTCCAGGTCTCCGGCGCAGGCAACCGAGGGCAGACAATCGTCCTGAGCCTGCGGGCAACTGACAACGCTCCCCTCGGCCTGACCGACGTGCCGGTCGAAATCAAGGTGACCGGCGGTCCCACCTTCCGCAAAGTCGCGACGTTCTACGTGGACCCGCCGGTGCGGGTGACGCCGGAGTGGGTCCGCCCGGAACTGCTGCGGGTGACGCTGGAGAACGCCTCCGCCCAGCCGCGCAGCGGAAGGCTCACCCTGCGCCCAGCAGCGGGGGAGGTGCGCTTTGCCGGAGAAGCGGGCGAGCGCGACTTTCGCCTGGCGCCCGGGGAGAAAACGACGTGGGAGATTCCCCTGATCGGCGGCTACGCCTGCCAGGTCCCCTGGGCGATCAAGGGCGAACTCCAGGTGGGAGGCGCGAAGTATCCCCTGTACACCCCCTTCCGTCCGGCCCTTCTCAACG
>CALFVE010000138.1 GCA_937928475.1 uncultured bacterium
CAGCGAATCGCCCACAGGCGGCAGGCTGGCAAGCAGTTCCTCTAGCGTCCGCCCGGCACCGCACAGGCCGCAGGAACTGACCACCGGGAGGTTGCGCTGGGTTGAGTCGGTCGCCGGTGGCCCGGCGAGACGCAGGCGAATGACACCGGGATCGTCCGGGCACTCCTCCAGCGCCGCAATGTCGGTGAGGCCCGAGATGAAACCCTCCGTAAAGGCGAAACCGACCGCTAGGGCCCTCGTATCGCAGGGGGTGCACATCAGGGTGTAACTGCCCACTTCCGCGATCTCAATGGTCAGCGGCACCTCTACGATGACGCGACAAGTCTCGCCCGTCGCGGTGGCGTCGCCTACCGATAGGCGCAGCGCTGTCACTTCCCGCACCGGCTCGGAAATCAAGTCGTCAGCGCCGAGGGCGCTCATTTCGATCCTCACTTCCCTTGGCTGTGGCTACGGCGGATACGAATACCCGGCTGATGGTCAGTGCACCTCCAGGCCGTGGACGGTTAGCAAGAGGTGCTCCAGGGTGCGCAGGATCTCGGCCATGTATTCCTCCACCGCCCGTACGCTGCCTGGCATGGTGTAGACTACGGTGGTTCCGGCCAGGCCGACGACGGCGCGGCTGAGCAGAGCGTTGGGATTGGTAGCGCCATAGCGGGCCCGGATCGCCTCCGGAAGGCCGGGGATGAGGCGGTCGCAGAAGGCCGCGACGGTCTCGGGAGCAAAGTCTCGGGGCCCAACTCCGGTGCCGCCGGTGACGAACACCGCGTCAATCTGCGCTTCCCGGGCAGCCTGCAGAGCCTCGCGGAAAGGCTCCGGCGCATCGGAAAGCAACAGCGAATCCACCGCAAACCGCCAGCCGGTGTCTTTCAGGAAATCGCAGAGAAGTTCGCGGAGCCGAGGCCCGCTGCGGTCCTCGTACTCGCCAGCGAAGGCGCGGTCGCTCAGGGTGATAGCGCGAAAGCGCCAAACCTTGGGGAAGAAAGCGAGAGCATCCCCAGGTTTCACGACGCCGCCGGCGAGCACCCGGGCGAAGAGGCCCTCACGGGGCATGATGCACTTTCCCACCCGCTGGAAGATCGCGCACCCTTCGCCGTGGCATGACTTGCCTATCTGAGTTACTTCCAGTTCGGTCTCATTGATGCGGAAGCGGTCCAGAAGGCGAACCTCGCCGGCGGGAAGGCCACGCACAGTGAGGTTCTCGCCGAAGTCGCCGGGGCCTATCTCTATGCCGCGAGCCTGCGCGAAGCGGCGCATGCTCTCTTCGCTGAGCAGGCTGACCTGTCGGTGCCAGCGCCCCGCATGGGCGTCCCCGCGCACTCCCCACTCGTCGAGGACCGCCCGAGCGACCGGGCGTTTGGCAGTGCCCGGGGTCGGCGAAATGTTAACCGATACTACTTGCATGGTGTTAGAGGTCATACTTGCCCTTCTCCAACAGGCGCACTTCGGCGATACGCATGTCGGAATCAACCGCCTTGCACATGTCGTAGACGGTCAGTAGCGCCACCGCAGCCGCCGTCAGCGCCTCCATCTCGGCGCCGGTGCGACCGGTACAGCGCACTTCACTGTGCGCAACCACGGCCTCCGCTTCGAGGTGGAGTTGCACCGCAATGTGATCCAGTTCCAGCGGGTGGCACAAAGGGATCAGGTCGGCGGTGCGCTTGGCAGCCTGAATCCCGGCGATCTGGGCCACGGTCAGCACATCGCCCTTGTGCACCAGGCGGCTTCGAATCATGTCGGCGGTGGAGCGAGCCAGGGTGAGCGTGCCGCGGGCACGAGCCACCCGGCGCTGTACCGGCTTATCGCCCACGTCTACCATGCGGACGCCGCCTGTCTCGTCCAGATGGGTGAGCTTTTCCATGTCAACCTCCCACGGCGCGAATCCAGTTGTGCGTGCAGGGACCGCCCGCTGCCGGCTTCTCGGCGATAGCGCGCCGCAGGGCCTCCTCCGGCCCCCATTGCCGCACGCTAAAGCCCAGATCGGAGAAGAGGCAGGGCCGGACCAGCCCGGTGCAGGAGAGGCGCAGCCGACGGCAGCGCGGGCAATCTCCCCCACTCCCGCCCTGCACCACCGAGAAGATGCCAGTGGCAGCGTCCATACGGGGAATGAAGCGCACCTCCAAGCCCTCCCGGGCTGCGAAGGCGGCCACCGACTGGGCGTCGGGTTCGGCAGCAGACTGGTGGACCACGCAGTTTAGTTTGATCGGCCACAGGCCAGCCTCGCGGGCCGCGGCAATGCCTTGGAGAACTCGCGAGAGGTCTCCACCCCGCGTGAGGTAGCGGTAGCGGGCTGGGGAAAGCGTGTCCAGGCTGACATTGACTCTCTGCAAGCCCGCCGCAGCCAGAGCGCCGGCTTGGTCGGCCAGCAGAATGCCGTTGGTGCTCAGGGCCAAGTCAGTGAGTCCGGGGAGCGAGGCCAGTCTGCTCACCAGGCGCTCGAGGCTGGGTCGAAGCAGCGGCTCCCCCCCGGTCAGGCGCAAGCGAGTCAGGCCCAATCGCAGAGCCGCTTCCGCGACCGCGACGATTTCATCGAAGGAGAGCATCTCGTCGGGCGAGGCGAGAGGGAACCCTTCGGTCGGCATGCAGTAACGGCAGCGCAGATTGCAGCGATCAGTGACGGAAATGCGCAAGCAATCCAGAGAGCGACCGAAGCGGTCTACCACGGCCAGCGCCTCCCCCAGCAGACGAACTGCACCACTGTATCCCGATCGAGACTAGTGACGCCGATAGGGACAACGAAGAAGCCGTCCGCCTGGGACAGCGCCAAGAGATGGGCGGAGCCGTGGAACTCCAGCGGCAGAAGGGCGCCCGAGGCCGTGAGTCGAGCGGGCACAAACTCCTGGCGCTCGGCCCGGCGGCGGCGGAAGGATTCGCCCAGTGAGAAGCGGAGTTCACGCGCGGAGAGGGTTGCTCCCGTGAGCCGCGCCACGCCGCGCAGCACGAAAAGGTGGAAGGTAAGATAGACGGATACAGGGTTGCCAGGCAGACCGAAAACGACCTGTCGGCCTCGGGTGGCCAAGGTCATCGGCTTGCCGGGCTTGATCGCAACTCGGGAGAAGTGGAGAGTGAAGCCGAGATCCGCCAGGGCCTGAGGAACCAGATCGAAGTCTCCCACCGACACGCCGCCGGAGACCACCACGAGGTCGGAGTCGGCTGCCGCCGACTCGAGGCCTTGTACCAGGGCCGCCCGGTCGTCGGGGTAGGAGGCTTCCCTGACTATCTCCAGGCCGTACTCGCGGGCGAGGCCGACCAAGAGAGGGCCGTTGGCGTTCATGATCTTCCCGGGACCGATTTCTTCCACACGGTCCACGATTTCCTGTCCGGTGGACAGGACAGCCAGGCGCGGGCGCGCGGAAACCGTGACCTCAGTCACACCACAGGCGATCAGGTTGGCGACATCCGCCGCCGTAAGCGGCGTCCCGGCAGGCAGCACCAGGTCGCCGACGCGCACGTCTTCCCCGCGCCAGCAGATGTTGGTGTCCGTGCGGCGCTGCCGGATGACGACCGTCTCGCCCTCCAGGGCGGTGTCCTCGACCATCACGACCCGCGCGGTGCCAGGGGGCACAGGCGCTCCGGTCATCACCTTGACAGTGACACCGGGAGCGAGGCGGTGCGGTGGCACCTGGCCGGCAGCGACCGTCCCGACGAGTTGGTAGCGGTCCCTCTCCTGACCGCTGGGAATCGCGTAACCATCCATCGCCGACTTGTCGAACGGGGGCAGGTCAAGCCGCGAATGCTGGTCCTCGGCCAGTACGCGGCCCAGCGCGGAGCGCGTCGGCAGCGACTCCACAGGCAGGCGAAGGCCCGCCAGAGCGTCGTCGAGCCGACGGAAGGCTTCTTCCAAGGGAATCATGTCTCCGGCCTTACGCATCGTCTTTTCCCTCTGCGTAGTAGTGCGCGAAGCGCTCATCGGCAAAGGCCGCAACCTCGCGGTTGACCCGCTCGAAGACCGAGAGCAGGTGCCTCCCCCGGTCGGTGAGCCGGGAGCGACCTCCACCCGCTCCGCCCGGCTGACGAAGGATCAATTTCTCCCCCAGCCGCCGCTCGGCGTTCCGGAGCTGATTCCAGGCGTACCGGTAACTCATGCCCGCGGCCCGCGCTGAGTCGTGGAGGGTGCCGTAGCGGCCGATGCCTTCCAGCAGACGGAAGAGGCCGGGGCCGAACACATGGCCCTGCTCTGCTTCGAACCAGACCTTGCTGCGCACCGCCAGTTGCTGCCGCGCCAGGTAGCGGGCCTGGTCGGAGAGTATGGCTAGCACGGCATCAAGCAGGGCGTCGTCGCGGAGCCAGTTGGCCAAGTAGTCTCGCCAGAGGGCTGGCGAGACCTCTGGGTCCACGACCACATGCGCCTTCGCCCGCAGGCGGTCGGCATCGGCGCGGATTTCGCTCCCAACCGGCGCCCCGGCCAGGTAGATGATGATGTCCGCCCGGCCTTGCCGAGCCAGGGCATTGGACTCGATCAGCAGATGCTCGTGCTTGGGCGCCTGCGCCTCGAGGAAGGCTTCCAGTTCCTCCGGGCTGCGCAGCAGGTGCGGCGACTTGTGAGGTTGCCGGGGGCCGTGGCCGCACTTGGCATGAAGGGACGCGGGCAGCACCTGGCAGAGGCGCTCGGCGAGGTGGGTCTTCCCCACTCCTCGCCCAGCGCCGGAAATCACCCACAGCGTCGCCATCAGAAGCACCCCAAGCCGCAGTTGCGGACCTTGATATGCAGAAAGTCCAGCAGGCGGCCCATCTCAGGGACGCGCAGGCCGAGCCTTCCGGCCATGGCGCGCGCGGTTTCGCAGGCGATGGTGCCGCCCACGTAAAGTCGGCGCACCGAGCAGCGGCGAGGGGGCTCCGACGCGATCACTTGGACCGTCCCTTCTGCCTCGGCAACCACCTGCAAGGGAAGCCGGGCCGATTGCAGGAACCCACGCAGCGAGTCATGCATTTGGCTGGGAGCCGCAAGAGTTGCCCGCTCCAGGGTTCTCCCTCCCGGCGAGCCAGGCGGCCAGGTCCGCCGGCTCATTGACATTATGGAAAGGAGCCGCGTCCGCAAAGGACACCTGGAGAGCGCCGAGATGGTGCCAGAGCCGACGCGGACTGCGCTCCCCCCGATCGAGGGCGGCAGCGATTTCCGGCAGCAGGCCGTTCTGCACGACCGTGCATAACGGCTGCACAGAGCAGGGGCCGGTAGTGCAGACCGCGATTCGCGCCTGGGCGTTGGCAAAGGCCGTGCACAGGCGGCTGATTTCCTTCGCGGTTATGCCCGGCAGGTCGCAGGGGAGGAAGAGGGTCGCCTCGAACCGCCGCGCGGAATGCGAGAGGGCGGCCTCGATACCGGCCAGCGGACCGCAGCCCGAGCGCAGGTCGGGGATGACCTGAAGGCCCAACTCGGAATACGGCTGGGCATCGTTAGCCACGATGACGATCTCACCCAACCCAGCGCGGCGCAGTTGCCGGATCTCGTTTTCGATGATGGTGAGGCCCGGGGCGATCTCCAGCAACCCCTTGGGCCGGCCGCCGTAGCGCGAGGCGGCTCCCCCGGCCAGAATCGCCGCGAGAAGGCGTGGCCGACCGCTCCCCACGCTCACTGCTCGCATGGCCCCCCCTCCGTCCGCTTTAGAGTCTGGCCACCCGCTTTTTGCACTTGCACTGCGCACACCTTGAATTCCGGAATCTTGGCGACCGGGTCCAAGGCGGCGATGGTGAGGGCGTTGGCCGGCGCCTCGCGGTAGTGAAAGGCCAGGAAGACGGTCCCCGGCGAGACTCGATCGGTGACGTCCGCCTGAATCTCAATTTGCCCCCGTCGCGAACTGACTCGCACCCGGTCGCCGTCCTGTACTCCCAGGCGCTCCGCGTCGTCAGGGTGCATCTCGATCGCGCCGACCGGGACGAGCGTGTCGAGGACCTTCGAGCGCCGCGACATGCTGCCGGTGTGGAAGTGCTGGAGAATCCGGCCAGTGGACAACACAAAGGGGTAGTCGGCATCCGGCAGTTCGCAGGCCGGAACAAATTCGACGGGGTGAAACTTGCCCAAGCCCCGCGGGAACTTCTCGACGTGGAGGATGGGAGTGCCCGGATGGCCGCGGTCGGGGCAAGGCCACTGCAGACCGCCGTTTTCCAGACGATCGTGGCTGATGCCCGCGAAGGCCGGTGCCAGGGCCGCGAACTCGTCGAAGATGGCGGCTGTTCCCGGGTAAGACATGTCATATCCGAGCCGACGAGCCAGATCGCAAAGAATCTCCCCGTCCTGGCGTGCGCTTCCGGGTGGCTCTAGGGCTTTCCGGACTAGCTGCACCCGGCGCTCTGTGTTGGTGAAGGTGCCGTTTTTCTCCGCAAACCCCGCCGCCGGCAGCACTACGTCGGCCAGTTGTGCCGTCTCGGTCAGGAAGATGTCCTGGACAATGAGCAGATCCAGCCGGCTGAGCGCCTGCTCCACGTGTCCCCGGTCCGGGTCGCTCATCATGGGATTCTCCCCCATGATGTAGAGCGCCTTCAGACTCCCCTGCACGGCCGCATTGGTCATCTCTATCATGGTGAGGCCAGGCTGAGCCGGAAGAGCAGTGCCCCAGGCCGCCTCGAACTTGGCTCGCGCCACCGGGTCGTCCACCTTCTGGTATCCGGGCAGGAAGTTGGGCAAGGCCCCCACGTCGCAGGCGCCCTGCACGTTGTTCTGACCGCGCAGGGGATTGACGCCGGCGCCGGGTTTCCCCAGGTTCCCGGTGAGCAGGGCCAGGTTGGCCAGAGCCAGGACGTTGTCGGTGCCGGTAGTGTGCTGGGTGATGCCCATCGAATAGAAGATGGCGGCAGCGGGCGCCCCGGCATAGAGGCGCGCAGCGTGCACGATGTCCTCGGCCGGCACGCCCGTCAGGCGAGCGGCAAGTTGCGGCGTGTACGGCTCGATGGCCGCCCGAAAGGCCTCGAAGCCCTCGGTTCGTTGCGCAATGAAGTCTTTGTCTTCCAGGCCTTCCTCGAGAATCACCCGCGCCAGCGCGTTGATAAGGGCCACGTCTGTGCCGTGTTTCTGGCGCAGGTGCACCGTGGCGTATTCGGTGAGTTCAATGGAGCGGGGGTCAGCGACGATGAGCGGCACCCCGCGCACGGCGGCGCGCTTAATGGCCGCGCCGATGATAGGGTGGCACTCCGTGGTGTTCGAACCGATTACGAAGATGGCGCCGGCCTGGTCGAGGTCGTCAATGGAGTTAGTCATGGCGCCGCTGCCGAAGGCCTGGGCCAGGCCGGCGACGGTGGAGGCATGGCAAAGGCGGGCGCAGTGGTCAACGTTGTTGGTGCCAATCACCGCCCGCATGAACTTCTGCATCAAGTAGTTTTCTTCGTTGGGGCACTTGGCCGAAGCCAGGCCGGCAACGGCGTCGGGGCCGAACTTTTCTTTGATACGAGCCAGGTGCGTCGCGCAGTAATCGAGGGCTTCCTCCCAGGATACGGGAGTGAGCCGCCCCTGGCGGCGGAGCAGAGGCTGGGTGAGACGCTCCTCGTGCCCGAGGAAATCAAAGCCGAAGCGGCCCTTGACGCAGAGCCGGCCGCGGTTGACGCCGAGGCCCGGGGCGCCGGTCACCTTCACCACCCGGTTGCCCCGGGTGTGGAGGACCAGCGTACAGCCCACACCACAATAGGGACAGATGGTGACGGTCCGCTGGAGTTCCCAGACGCGACCGGCTCCCTGCGCGCCAGGAAACGACAGGGCGCCGGTGGGGCAAACGTCAATACAATTGCCACACTCCTCGCAGTCGGAGTCCTGGCGGGGCAGGCCGGGCGGAAGCCCCACCCGCGTCTGGAAACCCCGGCCCAGAAAGTCCACCGCGCCCGCGACTTGCACCTCGTGACAGACTTGCACGCAGCGTCCACACAGGATGCACTTGCTGCGGTCGTAGACTACGGTAGGAGCCTCTTCCGACGGGGCTTGCGCGCGCTCGCCGGTGTAGGCTTCGCCTTTCACGCCGAGTTCATAGGCGTACTTCTGCAAGGCGCACTCTCCACACTTCTCACAGGTGAGGCAGTCATCGGGGTGATCGGAAAGCAGCAGTTCCAGGACCAGCCGGCGACTTTCGCGGACCTCGGACGTATCCGTGCGCACCACCATGCCGGGGGCGACGGGGTGGGAGCAGGAAGCCACCAGAGTCTTGGCTCCCTCCACCTCGACCACGCACAGGCGGCAGGAACTGGTTGGTTCCAGCCCCAAGTCGGGGTCATAGCAGAGGTGGGGAATCTCGATGCCTGCTTGCCGGGCGGCCTGGAAGATGGTGG
>CALFVE010000139.1 GCA_937928475.1 uncultured bacterium
ACTTCGCACGCGGCTGGGTATTCCTGGCTGGGAGCGCGAGGGCCCACGGGCGGCCGCAGAGGCTCTGTTCCGGCACCTGCGGAACAAAGGTTGAACTGTGCCCGCCGGCGGGCGTCTGGCCCCGCAGCGACAGCGGGGGTGGTTATGGACGAAGGCAACCCCTGTCCGGGGCAAGGGCGCCTGCCAGGACGGGGAGATCGCCCCCTGGCATATGTGATCACCGGTTCCCGGGTGGTGGCATGTCCTATCGGTCGGCCTTCACTCTCATCGAACTGCTTGTCGCCCTCGCCATCATCATCATCCTTGCGGCAATCCTTTTCCCAGTGTTCGAGCAGGCCGCCAAAAAGGCCGAGTCCACGACCTGTCTCTCCAATCTGCGCGGCCTGGCTTTGGCGGCCATGCTCTACAGTGACGACCATGACGACTACTTGCCGCCGGCGCTAATGCCCGCCTCGCCGCCGGGATACGCCATCTGCTGGGATCGGCTTTTGCTCCCCTACCTGCGCAACCAGGAGATGTATGTCTGTATCTCTGACCCCAATCCTACTCCTGGCCCGGCCTGGACCTACTCCCTGCGGCACAGTTACGGCATCAACTTGACCCTGACCATGGTGGGGGGCTACCAGGCCGCCTCCCTCAATCGCCACCAGTTGAGCGACGCGGGGCGAGCCATTCTGTTTTTCGACCTCAACCAACCCTACAGTTACGGATGGGATGCATCCTGGGGGAATCTGTCGCAGTATGTGGCGGAGCGGCATCTGGGAGGTACGAACTTCGCCTTCTGCGGGGGGAACGCCAAGTGGATGGACGCCGAGGCGACCTTACAGGGGGCCGGGATGTGGGGCCCCTGAGCCTGGGCTGGGATTTTTCAGGGGCTGTGCAGGAATGTCCGCGGGACGCGCTCGTGCCCGAACCGCGATTTGTGCCCGCAGGGCCTATGAGTCCCTGCTGACGACATACCTAGCCAGGTCGCGTAGATGGTCCCTTGTGGGGAGGTCCGGGATGGCCGCCAGGGCCTGGTCGGCGTACCGGCGCATCTGCCCTTCGGCGTAAGCCTTGCCTCCCAGGCGCCGAGCCAGATCGGCAATCCGCTCCGCGAGACCCCCTTCGTCCGGTCGTACCCGCAACTGCGCCAGCAGGTCTCTCACCTCTGCTCCCTGCGGCTGGTCGGCAGCAAAGATGATCGGCAAGGTATATATTCCCCCCACTAGGTCTCGGCCCACGGGCTTGCCCAGTTGCTTCGAGTCCCCGTACAAGTCGAGCAGATCGTCTCGGATCTGGAAGGCGAGGCCCAGGCTGCGCCCGTAGGTCCGCATTCTTTCGACGATTCCATCCGAGGCGCCAGCGGCCAGCGCACCCAGATGGGCGGCTGCCTCGAACAGCGCCGCTGTCTTGCCAGCGATCACCTCCAGATATTCGGCCTCCGGGAGGAGCCGGCCGGCATTCGCGACCGCCTTGACCTCGGCCAGCGTCATCTTCACCACCGCCGTGGCCAGGATTTCCCCCGCCCCCGGCAACCCCGCTGTCTGCACTTCCTGATAGGCAATCGCGGCCAGGTAGTCGCCAGCCAGCACGGCTTGCCGCTGGCCCAAGGCTGCGGCCGTCGAGGCCTGCCCGCGCCGCTGCTCCGCCTCGTCTATTACGTCATCGTGGATGAGGGAGGCGATGTGCACCGCCTCCACCGCGGTCGCCAGTGCCACCGCGCCGTCCGGTGCCTCCCGCTGGTCTCCCGCGCTCAGGAGCAGCAGCAAGGGACGCAGCCGCTTGCCGCCGCCCGCCAGCACCTCGGCCACAGGACGCAGGATCTCCGGCATCCGGGCGGCGATGTCTGCCAGTCGTTGGTTTACTTGTTCCAGGCCCGCGCGTACCGGCGTTTGTAGTCTCTCCAGTTCCGCCGCCTCTGTCACGTGTTTCGCTCCTGTCTTGTTTGCCGTGCTCCTGCCCAGGCCAAGGCGATTGTCGTCGCGCCCGGGCCGGGTTGCTCAGCCACCCCTCGCGGGGTTCGCCGCGCGGTGGGCTGCGCACGTCAGTTGATAGTTGAGAATCTCCAGTTCCTCGCTCAGGTCCATCTGCCGTACCACCACCCCCGGCGGCACCTTTACCGGACAAGGGGCAAAGTTCAGCAGCCCTCGCAGCCCCGCCGCTACGCACAGGTCCGCCGTTTCCTGCGCTCGGGCGGCGGGAACGGCGATGATCGCCAACTTAGCGCCGGTCTCAGCGACCGTCTCCGGCAACTCCCTGGCGTGTCGCACCACCAGGCCCGCCACATGGTGCCCCACCCGAGCCGGGTTCGAATCAAACAGGCCCAGCAGACGGTAGCCGAGGAGTTCGAACCCTGCGTACCCCGCCAGCGCTACCCCCAGCGGCCCTGCTCCCACGATGATCAGCGGCCGGGGCTCCGCCGGTCCCAGGGCCTCGCGGAGCACCGCCAGCAGCGTGTCCAGATCATAGCCGATTCCGCGCTGGCCGGTGCACCGCAGGTAGGATAGGTCCTTGCGGACCAAGGCCGCCTCAGTGCCGGCTTCCTCTCCCAGGCGCTCGGAGGAGACGGTAAGCGCCCCCTCCCGCCGTAGCCGGCGCAGCACTGCCTGGTAGCGGTGCAGGCGCGCCAGGGTCGGTTCGGGGATCACGCCTTCCTTGCCCTCGGCCACGTTGGTTGCTCCCCTAGCCCCCCGACACGAAGGTGGCGATTGCTGCTAAACTGGGCATCGCATAGTGGGGCAGAATCCCCAGGAGTATCGTGCCCAGCGCCAGCAAGACGATAACGGCCACCATCGGCAAGGGGCGAGCAGTCAGCCGGCCCTCCGGACCCGGCCGGAAGTACATTTCGCGACAGACGTTCATATAGTAGTAGACGGAGATGACAGCATTGATGATCCCCACGATCGCCAGCCACCCCCAGGGGGGCGTGTTCAGGGCTGCCCCGAAAAGGAGCAGTTTGCCTACAAACCCTGCCGTGGGGGGAATGCCGATGAGCGAGAGCAGAAACACGGTCATCAGCAAGGCCAGGCCGGGCTCGCGCGTTGCCAGGCCGGCATAGTCGGAGATCATCTCTCGCCCGGTATTGCGCTCGACCAGAATGGCCACGGCAAAGGCGCCCAAATTCATAACCAGGTAGGCGACCAGATAGTACATC
>CALFVE010000140.1 GCA_937928475.1 uncultured bacterium
GCCTTGAGTTGGGCCAGCAGCACGGGATGGCGGGACAGATACGCGCCCGCCGCGTACAGTTCCTCGCCGATTAAGGTGTAGTCGCAGGCGGCAACGAAGAAGGGCAACTGATTGTCCTGGTCGGTGCCCGCAATCTGGAGGGTGTCAATCACATTCCCGGTCTCCGCCAGCATCAGCGACTCGGCGGCGAAGTAGCCCATGAAGAAGTTAACGGCCGGCTTCTCCCGCAGCATCATGCCGGCCACCGCCGAGACGTAGCCGAACTGACTGTCGGTAACGAAGAAGATGTCCTCGGCGTTGAACTGCTCCGGATGGCCGGCGTGCAGGTAGGCCTGGGAGACAATCTCCCGCTCGGTAGTCATGACCATGGGGTCGGATACCGGCACGATGATGCGGGTAGCGTAGGGCGCGGTCTTGTGGGCCAGGTGTCCGAGGATGAGCATGGAGGCGATGGTGGCGATGTCGCCGGCTCCGCCCAGGCCGGAAACGTACAGGATAGGCCGCCCCATCTCGGTGGCTCGCCCGATGGCGTCTTCCACCGCCTGCAGGCCGGCGATAGGGCGGATGTACATCTCGCGCCGCCGGGCCAGATGCAGGACCACCAGGGTGATAACGCTGAGCAGCACAGTGACAACCAACACGTTGGTGAGTTGCGGCTTGTACCAGCGGCCGACCGTCTGCGCGGGGCCCGCGATCTCCGAAAGCGCCTCCTGGGCGCCGGGAGTGACCACCTGGTTGGGGTCCTCCGGATGGTAGCGGAGTTCGGCTCCCGCCGGCAGGTAGACGGCGCCCACGCGGGCGTAATAGCGGTGGCCCACCGAGAGGTCGCGCACGGCCAGTTCTCGGCTGTCGGCGCCCTCCACCACGTCCACCACCTCTAACTTCTCCTGGTCTTCGCCTAGGTAGACACGATACAGGGCCGGGCGCGGCTCAACGCTCGGCGGCGGGGGTTGCCAGGTTACGCGCACGCTGTCCCCGGCCAACTCCTCGTCGTTGTTGGCCACCTGCACGTTCGTGGGCGCAGGCAGGGCGCCGGCAAGCGTGGGGAGGGCAAGTAGCAAGGCCACAGCCAGGACCGCGGCTGCTCTAGCACGGACCAAGAGGTGCGCCCCGCACGGGCGGGTTGTCTGAGCGGCGGTGCTCATCGCTCAATCAGTTCCACATTCGCTCGCGGCACGGTTACTTCGCGTCCGTCGTCCAGGCGGACCCGCACCACCCGCACCTGCGCCTCGGTCTCGATGACGGTCGGCTCCACGGGCAAGTCGGTGACCGTCCCCAACTCCCCGAAATACGGCTCTCGCACCAGACGCACCCGACTGCCCGCGGCCAGTCCCACCCGGGCAGCCCGGCGCTCCTGGCCTGATTTCGCGGCCAGGGGGATGATGACCTCCGGGCGCTGCACCCCGGCACGAATCTGCGTGGCGCCGTTGAGCGAGGCTTGCTCCCCGGCGTGCGCCCGCAGCAAGTCGAAGGTTTCTTCCGCCATGGGCAGATGGCCGAAACCCTCGGTAAGGATGACCGTGATCCCCAGGCTCTCCTGGCCAGTGATGGCCACCCCCAGGGGACGGCCCAGCAGTCGGTCGAGGTCCGCCGCCTTCATCGCCCCCACCACGATCGCGGAGACCCCCACCTCCCGCGCTCGCTCCAGGGTTGGCCAGTCCAGCCCGGCGCCGCAAACCAGCACGTGCCCCTGATGCTGCGGGGTGATGTCGGTCGGACGGACCGCTTCGTCGGGGCGCCTCGCCAGCAGCGTCAGTGGGCCGTAGGCCTCGCCGCCTACGCCGAGAATCCCCTGGATCAGGGCGCAGGTGCACTCAATGGTAACCGCCTCCCTCTCTCTCACTTCGACCACCGTGCCGGTGAGGTAGGCCTTCAGCTGCACCGGCAGGCTGGGTCCGCGTATCAGGGCCTGCCCGGTCACGGTGCTGACCGCCTCCAGGGTTCCCGCCGTGGGGCTGAGCGCCTGGGAGCGGAAAAAGCCGAAGAAACTCTTGTACTCGGCCAGCGGCTCGTTGTATTCGACCGGATCGCCTACCTGCTTGAGCATCCAGCGCTCGATCTCGCCCGGGGGCAGGTTCAGTTCGCGGGCCACATTGACCGCCGAGACCTTTCCGGGCAGCGCCGTGGAGGCTACCACCTGCTCGGCGGTCACCTGCTCGCCTACCTTTACGTGCACCTCACCAGGCAGGGGCAGGCGGCGCTCGCGGCGCAGGGTGGTCTCGGCGGCCACCGTCAGGGTGGGGGTATAGGCAGTGCCGCCGGCTCCTGCCTGCTCCTCAGGCATGCTCCCTCGCCTCGGGATAAAGATGTAGCGCCGCAAACCAGTGCGCCAGCACTTGGGTTCGCTCTTCCTCCGGTGGGTGCTGGAGCGGCCGCCCGCGACCGTCCAGGATCAATCCCACCACCCCGCCCTCGACCTCGCGGCTCAGCGCGCGCCCCGGCCCGGCCCCGACATCGAGGCCTCGCGCCGGCTGCACACTGACCGGCTTTTTTTCCCCGCTGCCCAGCGGTACCAGGCTGATCTCCCCTCCCGCGACCTCGAGTGTCTCGCTGCCGATCTGCACGGTCAGGCACGTGCGCCCTAGGTGCACCTTGCCCACCGGAGCGATACAGGTGCCCAGGGGAACGAGACAGTCTCGCCAGAAGACCTGCTCCGCTGCCTGCGGGTGCACCTGGCTGAGCACGCCCAGTTGCGGCATCATGAAAATGGAGTCCACCGCGAGGCGGGTGACGCCGCACGGCTCGAAGGCGTCAATCATCATGAGCGCCGCTTGGCTACGCCGGGGGGCATGGGAAAGCACGCCGCCGCTGCCTACCAGCAGGTCAAGCCGCATCATGTCTACCAGGGTGGCCTCTCCCAGGTGTTCCTGGGCGAAGGCCACGCCCAGGTCCCGCTCGCGCCGCACCC
>CALFVE010000141.1 GCA_937928475.1 uncultured bacterium
TGGGGGCAGATCGCCGCGTAGGGCAGGCATCCTTGCCTGCCCTGGGGTGGCCTCCTTGCGGACGCCGGGACGCAGAGACGCAGCCTGGAAGCCTGCGCTACGCGGGAAGCCTGCGCTACGCGGGAAGCCGGCGCTACGGCGGGGACGGCTGCGCCACGCGGGGAAGCCGGGCTCTCCGCGTAGGGCAGGCATCCTTGCCTGCCCGTGCGGTGGCCTCCATGCAGACGGGGGGACGCGCAGGCTGGAAGCCTGCGCTACGCGAGGAAGCCTGCGCTACGCGGGAAGCCTGCGCTACGCGGGGAAGCCTGCGCTAGGCGAGGAAGCCTGCGCTACGCGGAGGGGAGGCATGGCAAGAGGCAGGGCTCAGGGCAGCTAGCGAACTAGGTTGAGGGCGTGGAGGAGATGAACCACCCCGCCCTGATCGTCGCGCGCCTGGAGACTCACGAGATAGCGTCCGGCCGGGACGCGCGCCCCCGCCTGGTTGCGGCCATCCCAGAGGAGCGTGTTCTGGCCCGCCGGCCGCAGGGCGCCGACCAGCAGCCGGCGGAGGCTCCGCCCGGCGATATTGCGAATCTCCAGATCACAGGTCGCCGACTGGGAAAGCGTGAAGACGATCTGCGCGCCCTGAGCAGTAGCCTGGGCGGACAGGGCCGTGACCTGGAGACTCGCCGGAGAGCGGTCGCTGATAGTCAGGCGGAACTCGCGCCGGCCCACCGGCTGAGAGACCGCAAAGACATACGCCGGCGTGTTGCGCAGGTTGACAGCGCGGCCGGTGGCGAGGTCGGTCAGCACGAAAGACTTGTCGGCGGGGAGGGTATTCACCGTGGGCCAGGTGAGGCGAACCGTCCCGGCGACGCCCATCCAGGAGACGGTCACCGGCTGAACGACCGGCCCGGCGCGGTCCAGGAAGGTGCGCACAGCCAGGGAAGAGCCTGCGGCCCCTGCGAAGGAGAGATCCACCCCCACACCCGGCAACGGCGGCGAAGCCACCTCTCGAACCTCGGCTGCAGGACCGCAGAAGTTGTCCAGGTCCTGGTAGCCTCCGGCTTCCGCCACCAGGCGCAGGAGCCAATCCGGGGCGGCGGGTCGGCTCGCCGCTTGCGGGCGGACGGCGGTCGCCGGGACGCCGCCGGGACGGACCAGGTTCAGGGTGCACGCTTTGAGGCCCTCCACCCAGAAGCCCTGCCAGGGGGCGATCAGGCGGCTGCCGCCGACGTCGGCATTGATGAGCCGGTACCCCCTTACGGCGGGGTCCCAGACCCAGGCGACGCTACGCAGCAGGCCGGCGCTCTCCGCAGCGGCCAGGTCCATGGTGTTCCCCCCGTAAGTCACGGTACAGGCGTCAAAGGCAATCGCCCCAAAGAAGGGGTTGCCCAGCATCTGCCAGCCCTTCACCACTACCACCGGGAAGTCGCCGGCGGGGGCGGCCTGGCCGGTGGGAGTGACCGTTACCGCCCGAGGCAGGTCCACCCAGAGGCCGCGCCCCAGCGTTAGTCGCAGGAAGGCGGGCAGGGGCTCACCGGTGTACCGGACGTAGTCGCCCGCCGCCGGGTCCCAGCGAGCGCAGCGTAGTTCCGCGAAGGAGAGGCCCAGCAAGGTCGCCGGGTGCCGGCCCGCAGGAATCACGGGAGTGGCCAGCAGTTGCACGCCGGCAGGGAAGGTGAGGTCCTGGTTGGGGAAGGACTGCACGGGGCCGACCGCGCTCACGTTCTTGTTCTCGTTCCCCTCGGTGTCCACGGCGGTGAGGGCGTAGTAGTAGTCCACGCCGTCGCTTACCGTGGTGTCGGTGTAACTGCGGGAGGCGGGATCGCCGATCACGGCCACCGGAGCGCGCCCGGCGACGTTGGTGAAGTTGTAGTTCTGGCGGTAGAGGCGGAACTCCCGGAAGTCGGGCGGGGGAGCGTAGGTCCAGTTCAGTTGGATGGCGCCGCCGCTATCCCCCGCGCGGTCGGCGGCGGTGAGCGAGGTCACCGGCGGGGGCGGCTGGTCATTGCGGGACTGGACGGGGCCGGCCACCTCTGAATCGCTGAAACGCGTGCCCGCGAAGGTGCGCACCACGTAGTAGTAGTCCACCCCGTCGGTGGTAGTCTTATCCACGTATTGCACGCTGCCCGGTGGCTTCTCACCCACGACCTGGAAGGTCCCGCTGGCGCCCTGCCGGCGGCGAATGACGTATTTGGTGACGTTGTTGGCCCCCGCGCCGTCGTCCCCGGACTTGGTCCAGGTGACGGTGATGCTGCCGCCCTCGTCGCCGGGGGTGTCGCTGGCCTGCACATTGCTGGCTGGCAGTGGCGGGGAGGTCACTCCCAGGGCGCGGGCGATGTTGATGCGGCCTCCCAGTTTGCCCGCATAGCCGGGATTGGCAGCGTCAATGTTGTCCGCGGTGCTGCGCAGGCGGGCAAACACCTGGGCCGGGGTCAGGGTGGGATCCTGGGCCAGAATCAGCCCGGCCAGGCCGGCCACTAGGGGACTGGAGAAGGAAGTGCCGCTGTTGGTGCCCCAGTAGTCGCCAAAGCCGGGGAAGGAGGGGTCGTGGAACACCGGCCCGTAGAGAGCCTCGCCGGGCGCGCAAACGTCAATGAAGTGTTTCCCTGTCGAAGTATCCCAGTTGGAATAATAGGCCTTGCGATCATAGCGGTCGGTGGCCCCGACGCCGCAGACCATGTTTTCGGTTAACGGGTTGTTGCCATCGTTGCAGACCGGCGATTGCCAGGAGGAGCGATTGTCGCTGAGGGCAGAACCCTGATTACCTCCGGCGCAGACCACTACCACGCCGGCGTTGTAGGCAGCGACGATCGGGGGTGTGAAGGCCTCGTTGTAACTGCCCCCCAGGCTGAGATTGATGATCTTTGCCCCCCGGGCCACGGCGTAGTCAATGGCCTCCACCACGGCAGACACGGTGCCGTTGCCACTGTTGGAGAAGACCTTGATCGGCATGATCCGGGCTTGCCAATCCCGCCGCGAGCGTGCCGTGGGAGACAATGCTGTTGTCCTCCCCAACCTTGGGCACCGGCTGCACGTTGTTGTTGTTCTCCACGAAGTTCCAGCCATGTATATCGTTGGGGTAGCGCGGGTCGCTGCCCGGATTAGGGTTGGTCCAGATCTTGCCGGCCAGGTCGGGGTGGTTGAGGTCCACGCCCGAGTCAATCACGGCGATGACGGTGGAGCGGGAGCCGGTAGTGGCCTCCCAGCCTTCGGGCGCTCGGCACAGGGGGAGGTGGTATTGTTGAGGGTACTTGGGGTCATTGGGGATGACCTGCGGGTAGACGAGCGTGTCGGGAACAGCCAGGAGCACGCCCGGCTGCTGATTGAAGCGGGCCGCCGCCTGCAGGAGGTCGGTGCCCGGGGGCAGATCCACAATGGTAAGACCGACGCGGGGCAAGGCCCGACGTACCCGGGCCCCGGGCACAGCGGCCAAGGGATTAACCGCGGCCGGGGCTATCGAGCGGTCCATGATCAGGATGAGGCGGTCAGCAACGGCCTGCGCGGGCTGGTAGACGATGCGGCCCTGGGCCGTGACCTGCGGGTAGGCCGGACCGGGCAGGGGCACAGTGCGCAGCGGGGACTGCGACCAGGCTGGCGAGGCGGCAACCATCGCCAGGCCCAGCAGCAGCGCGGGCAGCAAACGGCACCATCTGGGGCAAGCCATAGGCTACTCCTGAACAGGCAAAGGCCGCCGAAGGGGCGGCCTTTGCCGAAGTGTCAGAATCGCGGCCACGGCCAGTGCGCCGGTTAGCGGCGCAGGGACAGGGCCCGGACCATCGAGGCCCGCTGACCGCTCTCGCTCTCGGCGGTCACCCGGATCAGGTAGAGACCGGCGGGCGCCGGGGCTCCCGCGCCGTTGCGCCCGTCCCAGACCAGGGTGCTCACGCCAGCCGGGGACAGCGCGCCGGCGCTCACCACCTTGACCAGGCGTCCGCTGAGGTTGAGTACCTCCACCGAGACCTGCGCCGGTGCAGAGAGCGCATAAGTGATCTCGGCGCGGCCCGCGGCTGACCCGGTGGTCACGCTGGTCAGCATGACGGTGCCCTCCCCGGCCAGCGACAGGCGGAACCGGCGGGGAGTGCGGCCCGCCCGGAACCGGTACTCGCTGGCGGTGCGCATGTACACGCTGCGGCCCGTGGCGAGGTCGGTGAGAATGGGGCGGACCGAGTTGGGCACGGTAGTCAAGTCGGGCCAGGATATTGTCACCTCAGTTCCAGGCTGAGCCGTGGCCACCTCCAAGTCCCAGGTAGGGGCGGCCGCGCCGGGAGCCTGGAAACTGGTCGCGGTCGGCGCCTGCCCCGCTCCCCGGACAAAGGCAAGGTCCACGCCGCCCTCCGTCATCGGCGGCGCCACCACCCCGTTGAGTTCCGCTGCCTGGGGGCTGATCCCCAGGAAGTTGTCGCTGTCCGCCGCCTGGGCGGTGCGCGCCACCAGGCGCAGTACCCAGTTATCTTCGCTGGGCGCCGGGGCGGCCGGTTCCTCGGCCACCTGCAGGGCCCCGGTAGGCCGCTTGAGGGTAAGCGTACCGACCACGCGAGAGCGGAAGAAGACCCCGGCTCCGCGGGGAATGACCCGGGAGGCGAAGGTGAGGGCGGCGCTGACCAACCGGTAACTCTGGCCGGTGGTGTCGAAGGCCCAGGCGTAGTTGGCCGTATGTCCGTTCAGGTTGGACGTGTCGAGGTCTTCCGTGGTTCCCCCGACCGTGACGGTGCTGTCACCCCAGCGCAGGTCGGCGCTGAAGGGATTCCCGATCATCTGCCAGCCGGGGGTGAGGTCCACCCGGAAGTCGCCAGGCGGAGCCGGCAACCCGGAGAGCGCTACCGTCAAGGCGGTCGGCGTGCGAACCCAGAAGGCCCGTCCCAGCGCCGCCCGCAGGAAGGGAGAAGTCGGATTGTCGGCGTATTCGAGGTAAGCGCGGGTACTGGGGTCGTAGCGGGCCAAGCGGAGGTTGGAGCCCGGCCCGATGCCTAAGAGAGCGCCCATGTCGGTGTTGGTCGGCATCAGGGGCAAAGCGATCATGGACAGGCCGGGCAGAATGGTCATGCTCAGGTTGGGGAACGACTGCACTGGGCCGATGGGGGTCACCGATTTGTTCTCGTTGCCGCTGGTGTCCACCGCGGTGACCGCATACCAGTAGTTGGTGCCGTCAACGGTGGTGTTGTCCACATAGCGCCGGGCCTCGCGGTCGGCCAAGGTAGCCAGCGGGAGCATGCCGCTGACGCTGGTGAAGGCGGTGGTAGCGCGGTAGAGGTTGAAAGCGGCGAAATCGTCAGGCGGATCGTATCCCGCCCACTCTAGGGTGATGGAGCCCCCTTGGTCATTGGGGGTGTCCTCAGCCGTCAGGGTGGTCACCGGCGTGGGAGGCAGATCGTCGCGCGCCTGCGCGGGGCCGGCCTCCGCGGAGGGGGTGACGTTTTTGGCGTCATGGGTGTCAATCCGATACCAGTAGGGGACCCCATTGGGGACCGGGGTGTCCACGTAGGTGGTACTGCCGGGCGGCAGCGTGGCGAGGACGGTAAAGGGCCCGCCGGCTTGTTCCGCCCGCAGCACGTCATAACTGACCACGTCATTGAAGCCGGCGCCGTCGTCCGTTGAGCGGCTCCAGTTGACGGTGATGCTCCCTCCGCTGTCGCCGACGGTGTCGAAGGCGCGGACATTGCGGGCCGGACCAGGAGGAAGGTCGGTGAGCGCCCCCACTACGTTGATTAGCCCGGCGCCCATCAAGCCGATCTTGTCGGGGTTTTCGGCATCCAGGCTGGTGCAGCCGGCGCGGATCAGGTTGATGACCGTAGCCGGGTCGGCGCTGGGGTACTGAGCGCGCACCAGGGCCGCCACGCCCGCCGCTACCGGACAGGCCATCGAGGTGCCCGCCGCCGCGTAGTAATATTCACCGAATTCTGGGAAACCTGGGAAGAAGGGCCAGGTGCTGAGCAGATCCTCGGCGGGATCCCCGCTGAGCGCCCCGCCGGGAGCGACCACATCCACCAGGCGCCGGCCGGAGCCGTCGAGGTTCGAGTACCAGGCGATCTGCTTGTCCGGGCCGCAGGCGGCTACGCCCAGCACGTGATTGTCGTCAGGCCCCTCCCCGTCGTTGCAAGCGGGGGAGAACCAGGTCTCCGGATCGGAGGTGAAGGTGAGGGAGGAGTTCCCCACGGCGCACACCACCACCACGCCCTGTTCAAAGGCATCGGTGATCGGCGCGGTCCACAGCGGGTCCCAGCCCCCGCCCAGGCTCATGTTGATCACGTCGGCGCCGTGGGAAACAGCGTACTCGAAGCCTTCCATGATCAGGCTGTTGGGCGAACCCCCGTCGTGGTCGAAGATTTTGACTCCCATGAGCCGGCACTGCCAGTCGCCGCCGGCCACGCCTACCCTATTGTTGGTGGCGGCGCCCACCAGACCGGCGACGTGGGTGCCGTGACCGACGTTGGCGTTGGCTTCGCCGTCCACCGGGAGGGGGTTGATGTTGTTGTTGTCTTCGATGAAGTTCCAACCGTTGATATCGTCAGGATAGCGGGGGTCGCTGCCGGGATTGGGATTGACCCAGATCTTGGCTGCTAGGTCAGGGTGGTCGGTCTGGATGCCGCTGTCCACGATGGCGACCACGGTAGTGGGCTGGCCGGTCTGCACGTCCCAGCCCAGGGGCGCGGAGATCAGCGGCCAGTGCCACTGCTCGTCGTAGCGGGGATCGTTGGGAATGCGCAGGGGATAGCAGAGCCGGTCGGGCGAGGCCGCGCGAACATACTGAGCGGTGCGGACTAGCGCCAGGCCCTTCGGCACGGTGGTACCGGCGGGGAGTTTGACCAGGGCCAAAGACCCCAGCCGGTAGCGTTTGAGCAGCCGGCAGCCCTTAGCCTCCAGGGCGGCGCGGAGGTCGGCAGTGCTTACCCCCGGTTGGGCCTGGATGAGCACCTGGCCGGACACGGCCAGATCGGGGAGCGGCGCGGCGCTCATCGGCCGCACCAGGCGCACCGGGCGAGGCGAGACAACTTCCGTCTGCCAGCGAGGCGCGGCCCCGGCGGGCAGCAGGGTGAGAAACAGGGCAAGCAGCGGAAGCAGGGTGAGGAGCAGTCTTAGCAGGGGGTGCAGACCCCGGAGGCCGGCACTAGGCATAAGGAAGGACCTCCTCTGTCTCGCGACCGGAGATGAGCCAGGTGGGGCGGAATCGCGCAGATGATACCAACTTCCGAGGGCAGTGTCAACGCAGCGACACGGACCGAGATCGGCCCCTTGCCGCTCCCGGCAGGGGAAGCGCCTCGCTCACCGGGCTTCGGCCAGGGGCAGCCGCCTCCCCGCCACCACGTGGGGACGGTCCGGCGCGGGAAGCACCTTCTTACCCCAGCAGTTGGAACTTGTAGCCGACGCCCCAGACCGTGGCCACCGTCCAGGGCACCTCGAAACGCTCCTCCATCTTCTGCCGCAGGCGCTTCACGTGGGTGTCAACGGTGCGGTAGTTGTCGTCCTTGGGCCGGTATCCCCAGACCCGGTCCATCAACTCCTCGCGGCTAAAGACCCGGCCCGGCTGGGCGGCCAGGCAGAATAATAGGTCGAACTCCTTGGGCGTGAGCGCAATCTCATGCCCCCGGACCTGGACGGTGCGGGTCGGCAGGTCCACCTCCAGGGCCGGTAGGCTCAGGTGCCGCTGCGGGGCGCCCATCTGCTCCAGGGCTTCCATCCGGCGCAGCAAAGCCCGCACCCGGGCCACCAATTCCCGGGGGCTGTAGGGCTTCGTCAAGTAGTCGTCGGCTCCCAGTTCCAAGCCCACCACTTTGTCCACTTCCTCCCCTTTGGCAGTGACCATCATCACCGGCACCTGCGAGCGAGTGCGGATCTGCCGACAGACGGCCAGGCCGTCCATACCGGGCAGCCTCAGGTCAAGCAGCACGAGGTCCGGCTCCTGCTCCTCGAACAGCCGCAGGCCCTCTTCCCCGGTGGCGGCAAGGCTTACCAGGTAGCCCTCCGGCTCCAGAGCCGCCTGCAGCAGCCGCTGATCGCTCTCCACGTCTTCGATCACCAGGATTCGTTTCTTCTCCAACTCTGCGCGCCTCCTTTCCGCTGCAGCTGCTAGGGCCCCGGCCCGCGCCAGGGCAGCCACAGGGGCACCCACTGGTACAGCAGGAACTGCATCCGCCCAATGAGCAGCGCCACCCGGGCCATCACCGTGTTGCCGAAGCCCGCGCCGAAGGCGACCATGAGGAACCACAGGCCCACTCGCGAGGATTTCCCCAGCCAGCCTCGGTGCGGCGCGGAGAAGTAGAAATAGGTGAGGGCGGTAACCACCGCGATGGCCAACACCCAGTTGCCGACCTGGTCGGGCCAGGTTGTCGCCACTTGCGGGTCTGGCAGAAAGGGAGCAATCGTCCCGTGCGCCTGCTCCAGGACGTTTGCCTGGAGTACGACCGGGATGACCGACCCCGCTCCGAAGCCGACCACGAAGGCGATCGGCCAGCGCGCCATCCATTCCTTGCCCCGGAAGAAGCGGCCGAAGATCATCAGCCCCAGCGCGATCGGAATGAGCACCAGATACAGCCGATAGTCCACCGCCACACCGGCCGCCTGGGGAGGAAGGCGGTAGGCGGGCAGATGCAGGGCCAGCAGCAGTTCGCGCCCTAGCACCACTAGCGGCCAGACGATCAGGGGCTTGAGGGCCTGGTGAAAGACAATCACTGCCCCGTAGGCCGCCGACACGCCCACAAAGAGGTGTTCCACCGCCCGAAAGAGGGGATTGTCGGAGTACAGGAAACTGTAGACTCCCAACGTGAGCAGGGCGGCTACCCAGATGCCTAGGTGCTCCAGGGTCGGCGTCAAGAAGAGGCTGACCGGCTCTGGCGCCGGCGTCCCTGGGGGCATGGCTCAGTCCTCCTCTCCCAAACGCGGCGAAGGCTCCGATGCGGGCACCGAGCGCGGACGCCGAGTGGCGAAGTAGGCGATATTACCGATTATGACCAGCACCACCATGAGCACATGCACCGAGGTAACACTGGGGATGGCCAGCACCGCCTGGCCGGGCGCTTCCAGCAGGCGCTCGTACTCCGAAGCCCCGCCGATGCCGTTGATCAATCCCACCAACTGCTTAGTCTTGAGGTAGGGATACAGGTCCACGGCCACCACCGAGGTCACTCCCGCCCCCACCGGCGCTCCGTACTTCTGGTGGGCAAAGGCGATCCAGGTGCCGGTTATCCCGGTGCCGGTGATGTCCACGATCAGCCCCAGGTTCTTGTAGTCGTGTACCCCTTTGAGCACCGGCAGCAAGGAGGTGTCCTGCTCGGTTACGTCCTTTGCAAAGACCCGTTTGAGATTTTCCCCCATTCCCTGAATAACCTGGATGACTCCTGGCTTGAAGCCGAGGTTCACGTAGTCCACGCCGTACTGCTTGCCCAACTCGCGGGCGACCTCTCCCGTCACCTGCTGGGAGAGCAGCACGCCCCCGGGCATAAAGGTCATGGTGATGAGGCGCAAATCGCGGCGGAGTACGTGGCGAGTTACGGCCACCGCCATGGGGTGGAGTTCGGGCTTGGTCCCCGGCTCGTAGTCAAAGGCCACCAGCACCGGCGTGCCCGGGGGCAGCGCCTCAATGTAGTCAAACAGCGCCTTGGTCCAGGGGTTCGTATACCTCTGCGGCATCCGCCACTGGGCAATCAAGGGCGCTAGCACTACCGCGAAGACGATGAGGTAGATGAAGCGTCGGTCAATGTTCAGCAGTTTGTTCCACATGAATCGTCACGGCGCAGCAGGCAACATTGAGGCCCGCCCCGAGGCGCCTGGCCTCCCATACTCTCTCCCGCGTCAGCGGCGGAGAGTGCCGCCGTCTGCGGCGGCGAGAGGGGGTCGGCCGTCGTTCCAGAATCGCCCCCCCCGCCCTTCGCTTCCCTCAGGGCACCCTCCCCCGCCAGGCGGGAGAGGGTGCGG